>CAYUOY010000106.1:0-14779 GCA_964446495.1 uncultured Woeseiaceae bacterium
CAGCCCACCGTAAGATTCGTTCGACTTGCCTTCACGAGCACCCCAGTAACCGTCAAGATTGGCGCGACCGAAGAAGGCACCACGCTGCCAGTTCATGCCGGCCAGTCCGCTGACAATCGTGGCATCCACGAAAGATGCATCCGGGTTGACGCGTTGACTTGCACGAGCCGAAATGACCCAGCTTAAACGCTGACTCCGTGGCAAAAACCACTCGAAACCGGTGCCAAGTTCAATAAACGATGAACTGGTTTCGACATTGTCAGGGCTCAGCGTAAAACCCAGAAAATGTTGATCACTCGTCGAGCCATTCGCATTGCTGTCGTAGCCCAGGTACATATCAGCGAATGCCGTCAAACTGCTACGCGGAGCCTGTGGCGCCGTATCGATCGCTCGCAGGTAACTGTTGAGCACCGTGCGTACGGCGGGCGGCGGATTTTCATCAAGCAACATCACAAACAAGGGCCGCGCGAGGGCCGCGCTGCCAGTTTCATAGTAGGCTCGCGCCAGCTCCATTCGGGCCCCCGAGAAACCGGGCTCGACCGTGAGAGAACGCTGCAAACTGAAGATTGCTTCGCTGTAGTGCCCGGTATCCATTGCCGCCACGCCCAGCAAGTAGTCGTACAGAGCGTTACCAGCGAGGTAGGCCTCTTCCTCGATCAACAGGCCATAGGCATCCTGAAACAGACCGTTGCTCAACAGATCCTCGGCACGAAACAGCAGCTTCTGCGTTGCCGCATCGGCGGTAATCGTTACTGCATCTTCAGTTTGCGCCGAAACCTGGACGGCGAAAAAACTGCTTACCAAAATGAGCAGGCTTAGCGCACCTGATCTTCGGTGAGTTTTACTCGGCATGGCCATTCCTGCTCTCCGTGGCACCGACAAATCACGCACAGTTTCGTGCATTCCCCATTTCCTTGCAACGACATACCAATCGTCAGTTGCAGAGCCTTTTTATTTTGTCAAATATCGGAAAACCCCGTCCCAGTCATTTGCCGGCGCTTCAATACGAAACTGTGCAATGCGTTGCAGGTAGATAGTATATAGAAGGTCATCGCTAAGGTCTTTGAGGCGGCGTAGTTTTTCTTCTGCCTGGTCCCATTTCTGGTTTCGATAGTCCACCAATGCCTCGGCAAACGTGGCGGCCGCTGCCTTGCTTTCCATGGATACCTTTGTTGCCAGACCCAAAGGCTCGAATATGGCAATGGGTTCGTTTTTGCCCTTGACCTGAACCAGGTCGAGTTCGCGTACGATGATGTTATCCAGACGTTCCAGCGCTCCCTTGCTTATTATCATGTCGACACCGTATTCCTTCGTCAATCCCTCCAGTCGTGAGCCCAGATTAACGACGTCGCCCATGACGGTATAGGCAATGCGAAATTCGGAGCCCATATTGCCAACATTCATCTCGCCGCTCGCCACACCGACACCAACGGATATGGGCGGCCAGCCCTTGAGTGCGAACGCCGCCCGCAGTTCTTCGACGACCTCAATGATGTGCAATCCGGCGAGCACCGCATTTTGCGCGTGAGACTCGTCTGGCAATGGGGCACCCCAAAATGCCATCACACAGTCGCCCATATATTTATCAATGGTGCCGCGATGCTCCTGAATGGCACCGGTAATCGGTGTGAGAAATTCATTCATCAGCTGCGTCAGCTCACGTGCATCCAGGTTTTCAGACAAGGTGGTAAAGCCGCGAACGTCGGTAAACAGCACGGACATATCACGCGCCTCTCCCTCAAGAGAGGCATCTTCTCCGCTGTCATCCATTTCACCGACAAGTGATGGCGGAATGTATTGCCCGAAAACTTTCGACAAATGTCGTTTGTTGCGCGATTCAACAAAAAAGCCGTAATTGATCTGCAACAGCGATGCAATTAGTGTGAATGACAACAGCGATGCCAGGGGGACAATCAGGCTCAGTGACGACCAAAACCAGAGATTGGACGCCATGATTACGGCGAGCGTAGTGACCAGGAACAACAACGCGTTCAAGGGGGATAGTCGCGGTAATAAGAACACGGTAAGCAGTGCAGCAACGAGCAATAAGAACAATTCCAGACCGGCCGCATAAGATGGCTGCTGGCGGATCTTGCCATCAAGCAGTCCACCGACGATATTCGCATGCACCTCAACACCAATATATCGCTGACCGACAGGCGTCGATCGCAAATCAAGCAGGCCGGCTGCGCTGGCGCCCAACAAAACGATTTTCCCCTGCAAGGCCTCGACGGGAGCGCTTGCTGCAAAAACGTCCCTGGCCGACACATAACGGAAACTACCCTGTCGCCCTCTATAAGGTATATATACGGCAGCCTGTTCATTGACCGCAATCGCAGTGTGTCCAAGGGTAAGAGCCTCGAGATCTATACCTCGTTTCAGACCTTGTGGATTGTCGGCAAACTCGAGCCCGATGGGCGGCGACCCCAGCGCCACTTGCGCCACAGCTAACGCGAGTGACGGATAGAGCGCCCCGCGATACTCCTGCACTAATGGCGCACGGCGAAAAACACCGTCCGCATCGATGAGTGGGGAGTCAAAAAAACCACCTCCCGCCGCATTCTCTTGCAAGCCAGCCAGATTCCCCGCAAAACCCACTGCTGTGGCGAATGGTACGTCGAGACCCTGCAAGCTATTCGGACGCATGGCCGGCGCAGGCAACACACCAGTTTGCTCCGGCTCATTCGCTGCGAGCGAGTCTTTGAAAACAAAGCCGGTGACGACGTCTCTTGCAATTAGCGATTCGCTGAAACGTTGATCGCTGTTCAGGCCTTCCCGCAACTCCGTTAATTGCGCCTGCACTTCCGGCAATTTGGCGATCTCAGTCGCTTCAATTCTACTTAACACTCGCTCTACAGATGTTTGCTCAGGCTCCGCGAACAATATGTCAAAACCGAGCGTCCGTATGCCGTAGTGATCGAAGAGGTTGTCTACGATCGTTGCCAGCGTATCCCGTGGCCAGGGCCATTGGCCAAGCTCTGCCTGACTTGCTTCGTCGATATCAAGGATGACGATCCGATCGTCGAGTGTATCCGGCATCGAAAGTCGAATACGCACATCGTACAAATAGTTCTCGATTCTGTCCACGAATTCAAAGCGTGGGCTCGACGAAATGTGCGCCACGAACACCATCAACACAGAGGCGCTAATAGCAACTCGAATCAACAATCGAAGTGTGCGAATTCTGGCAGCCGGTGACATGGCGACAATTTACACGAGTTAGCGTCTACCGGGAGAAAAACGGGGCGTCGCTGCTATGTTATTCGTCCTGCCGAAACCGATTCAACATCGACATGAACCAGACCCGCGCTTTTTGCTGCGGCTCATTTCCACATTGAATGAGGTAATCTTTTCCTGTCCAGGAGCTCTTGCTGGCAATCTTCTCAACAAATTCTTCGGCATTGCTGTAATAGCGTTTGCCCCGTTCGCGTTTCATTTGCAGATGGTCGCGAGCCGCTTCTGCTTCATGTTCGCTGCCGTTGCGTATGAAAACACAGTCGCTGCTAACTACCGTATCAAGCAGAAAGTCGATCTCAGAATCCATGTTCGGATCATCGGCCAACGAAGCGAAACTGCTCAATACCAGACCCGCTATCAGCACGAGCCTGTTCGCACGCTTATTGCTACACGCCATGACCAACATCTCAGTCAATTCACAATGCGGGCCGCAACAATGGTAGCCGGGCAGCTCCCGGCTTCACGGTAGGGTCCAAGATTGGTACTTACACGGGTCACCTGACCTGGTGCAAGACGCCCGCTAATCGACTTTTGCTGCTGTTGTGGGCCACGTACCTGATCAGTGAACCGAATGACCAGTTTCACGTTATCGACGCTAAAATCCGTGTTGTTCTTTACCAGCACCTGCAGGTTGCCGGACGAATCGGCCTGGCACAGCGTCAGAACGTATTCGTTCGGGTGATCGGCAAGATCAAGCCGAACGATGGATTGCCGTGCCGCATCGGCAACCTCTCCCTGGCCAGCAGCAACTTGTCGATAGTGCTCAATGGCAACCGTCCTGTCACCGCGTCTTGACGCAATATTGCCAAGCACATTGTGTGCCGGCCCCGTCGGCAATAATGTCAGGCTCTTCTCGAGATCCCGCACTGCGGCATCCTCGTTGCCGAGTTTTTCATACGCCCGCCCGCGTTGCAGGTAGTAGTAAAAAAAGTCGTCGCGTCGATGTAACGCACTATCGTAGTTCGTCACGGCCATATCGTATTGCTTGTCGAGCAATCGTGCATCGCCACGTAGCGAATAAAAGTTCGCCTCTTCCGGGAACAGGCTGATCGCCTTCTCTGCTCGAGATATTGCCTCCGCCACATTGTTCTCTGCCAGCGCTTTTCGACCTTCATCATAGGCCGCGTAGGCCGGCATCGCCGCCGTGGTTTTTTCCATCGCCGCTGCAAATCGATCCGCGCCGGTTTCTCCACCTGGCGGCAAACTGCTTGCCGTGCGAATGTTTGTTTCCACTCGCTCACGCGATGGTGGGTGACTTGCAAACAAACCGCTCAGCCAATCCGTTGAGCGCCCTTCGCTCAATCGAACGAAAGTCTCCTGCAACGAGACGGCACCCTGTACGTCATAGCCGGCACGCGACATGTAACGCATGCCGTACAGATCTGATTCAAGCTCCGCGCTTCGGCCATACGACTGAGTCAGCAGTTGCGCTCCAATACTTGCTCCACCGATGGCGTAGGTCCCGTAGTCACTATCACTGGTTGCTACCGCCGTAGCAATCACAAGACCCTGCATCCACATTCCCCGTTCGATTTGACGAGCAGAGTGTCTGGCCGCCGCGTGCACGATTTCATGGCTGAGCACGGCCGCCAACTCGGCTTCTGAGTTGAGCTCTGTCAGCAAGCCCCGATTTATTGCAATCTTTCCACCAGGAAGTGCCCAGGCGTTTGGCACGGAATTGTTGAGCACCACAAATTCGTAGGGAAGTTCCCGGTCGCTTACGGCAGCAAGGCGATTGCCAACGCCCGCTACGTACTCAGTCAGTTGCCGGTCGACATCATATGCACCCCCTTGCGACTGGAGCGTGGGCTGATAGTTTTGCTCCCCCATCTGAATTTCGCTTTGAGTGCCAACGAATGCGATTTCCTGTTTGCCGGTAACCGGATTGACAGAACACGCCCCAAGAAAAAACAAGGCCAGTCCAGGCAGGAAAGCGTTCCTGAAAATGATCATTGGGTTCCCTCCGTCAAATCGAAGAATAAGCTGAAAAAGCAACATTGGAATCGAACCAGAAAAACCCTGGTGGGACAACCACTACATACTCAACGTCACCGACATGGGGTTATGATCGGATGTTTCAACATGGCTGGTATCGGTCCGGACAGCAGACAGGCCTCGTACATAAATGTGATCCAGGGTCTGTCCAAAAAATTGCACCCGGTGGTCTTCGCTGAATTGCAGTTCTCGTAGCTGGAGTTTCGTTGCCAGACTCTCAACAAGCTCACCACGTCGTGCTCGCCAGGTATTAAAGTCGCCGGAAAGAATCAATGGCCCTTGATGTTGTTCAAGTGCGGCCGCAATCTGATCAAACTGCTCCGTGTAGGCACCCATTCCCAGGGTGAAATTCACGGCATGCACGTTCACGACGATCAGCGTCTCATCAGTTCCGGAGAGCCCGAACTGTGTAATGCTGGTAGCCTTTGGTGTGCGCAAAATCGGCTCCAGATTGACGAAACTGCACTGCACCAGCGGTTTCTTGCTCGACAGCGTCAGTACCCCCGTAATCTCGCCACCGGTGCGATAACCCGGAGCGAATGACCAGTGCATGGTTGCATCGATATCGTTAATCGACGCCGTTCGTAGCGACGCTTCCTGGATCAGCACCAGATCCTTATCGTTGGTAAGCTGGTCGTAATCGCTCTTCCAGCGCATGCCCACCTGTTTGTGAACATTCCAGTTCACCAGTCGAATATTGCTCGCATCCAGCTCATTGGCAACATCAATGTTCTGCAGCGTCAACGCATCACGACAGGCACCCGTGCTCTGGTCCGTCGGTATGTGGTAGCTGGTTGAATTCGTTGACACCTGCGACAACTGATCGACGTACTGACTGGCACAGGATGCAGTCAGCGAAGCCACAAACAGCAGCGTCCCAACCCGGGAATATCGCAAGGCGAGAACTGGTTTTGAAAATGGTTTGGACTTCATATACACGATTGCTTCTGCGTGCCCGGCCCTCGGATACGAAGACCTGATCAGGAAAGTAATTCTACGCGCTGGGCGACTTTTGTACCATCGACCAGCCGCCAAAGCGCGTATTTGCCACGGCTATTGCGGTATCTGAGACCCCTCGTCGACTGGATAGTTCGCCAGAACCGGGTGATAGGGGTAATTGCGGATTGCGTGGCGGCCCAATAGCGCCGAAAATACCGCTTTGACGCGGTCTCGATGGAAGCGACGATGTCCAATGATATCAGGCAGATTCTCAGCGAGCTCCGTCAGGATCACCGCAACATGACATTGCTTCTGAATATGATTGAACAGGAGTCCAATCATATTTACGAGGGAGGCGATTCAGACTTCGAGGTAATAATCGATGTCATGCACTATATGACCGTCTACCCGGATGCCGTACATCATCCGAAAGAGGATCGCTTGTATGCTGAATTGAAGGCCGTACGTCCCGATCTGTCTGCCGGCTTCGACAGGATTACGCTGGATCATCGCGCTATTAGCGAAAGCGGCCTGCGTTTGCGGGATGAACTCGATTCCGTCGGGGCAGGTTCGTTCGTTCGCCGGAAGTCCCTGGTCGCCGGTGCATTGCGTTACGTCAACAGCCTGCGCAGCCACATGCAATGGGAAGAGCTCGATCTGTTTCGGCGCTGCGAAGAAATGGCAGCGAACGGCCACGTCATGATCATCGACTCCAATCTCGTCAGTACGAGCGATCCCGTTTTCGGTAAAAAATGCGGCAGTGAATTCGAGCGCCTGCTAAAGAGTATCGAACAATCCCTGACGGCCAGTCGCGCGTGACGATCTAGAAATACCATGCCAGTTGGGCAAACAATCCGGCACTTCGTGACACGAACTGATCCGGCAATCCGGTTCCTACGCCGCCATACTCGGTGCCATCTGGCCCAAACGGGATATTAACGGCACCCAGAAACGTCAGGTTGTCCCCAAGATTGTGCTGCGTGACCCACTGCATTAATGCACTCTTGTCGGATAAATTCAGAAATAGATTGGGCGTAACCAGCCACAAAGGCGACAATTCAATGGTCATGCCTGCCGCCAGGTAGTGCCGACCAATACTGAATGTTTGCCCCCTGGCAATCCTCGCCAGCAGGTCCGGGTTTTGTCCCAGGGACGGAACATCATGACGGTTATCCGACTGGCCAAAGCCATTAAAATAGTACTCGAGGGCACCGCTGATGTTCTTGCCCGCCCAAACCCAGGAATAACTCAGGTTGGTCACCAGTTCCGTTGTCCAGTCCGTGGCATCGGTCAACACCAGATCGGCCCGCCAGACGGCGCCGCCAATACTGAGGTTGCCGCCAATGGCAATAGTGGTTGCCCCGTAGCTTTGAGCAATCAGAAAATCGTATTCGCTGTCGCCGGCAATGCGATGATATTTCAATGCCGAGGTCGCTTCGTCTGCTTGTACCTCACCACTGATCGGATCACGTCGCACCACCCACGCGGCCTGCCAGTCATCGCCATTGTTCCGCAAGTACTGCGCGTACAACATGTCATCGCCGGTCTTATATTCAGCATCAATTATCGCGGGATCGAAAGGATTGACAATATCGAGCGGCGAGAAAAAGATTCCGTTACCCCAGGTCAGCGACTGACGCCCGACTCGTACCACTGTGCTGTCCGTTGAGTATCCGATCGACAAGCGGTCCAGACGTTGCAACGATGCGAACTTGCCGCTATCACTCAGGCTCTGTGTAAGGTCGAACAAGCGGCGATTGTCATTGGGCAATCGTTCGAATGGCAACCCGATCGCCATTGACAGATCACGACTGTACTCAACCCGGTCGCCATAAAGCGCGAATAATTGATAGTCAGCTTTGAACGACCAGCCACGATCCTCGGCTGAAAAATTCAATCGCAGGTCCCCTTCGGCGTCCCAGGCGCTCGCACCGGTCAGATCACGAAAAATGCTGTTGCTGTCGAATGACTGACCCAGCAACCGCATCTTGGTGTGACCATTCCACTCATACTGCAGCTTTTCAGTCCGGCCCGTCCCCGTCAGGACGATGAGCAAAGCAAGACAAGTGGCCGTACACCAGCGGGCCTTTCTAAATTTCCTGTAATTCAATGGGCCGCTCGTTCGAGTGCTGCTCAATATCGTCAATTATGCGTCCGTCCAGCATCTTGATCAGGCGCCGGGCGTAGGCCATCACACGCTGGTCGTGAGTGGCGATAACGAATGTTGTTTTATACGTGCGATTGAGGTCCACAAACAATTTCATCAGCTCGTCGGATGTATGTGAGTCGAGATTCGCGGTCGGCTCATCCGCGAGCACCAACGCCGGGCGAGACACGATCGCCCGCGCGACGGCGACGCGCTGTTGCTGACCGCCCGACATTTCGGCGGGGCGGCTGTCCGCAAGACCGGGAAGCCCGACCTCCTCCAGTATCGCGCTCGAGCGCTCGGCTCGTTGTTCGGTCGGCACCCCCTGTACCTGCATGACGAACTCGATGTTTTCCCGTGCCGTCAACACCGGAATCAGGTTATAGGCCTGAAATACAAAACCGATCTGGGTCAGCCTGATCTGGGCCAGTTCGCCTTTCTTCAGATTATCGATGCGACTGCCAGCGATCCATACTTCTCCACTGTCCGGGATGTCGAGACCGCCGATGGCATTCAACAATGTTGTCTTGCCGCCGCCGGATGGCGCCGACAAACAGACGAAACCTCCTGCATCAATATCGAGGCTGACATGATCCAGGGCCTTGATGTCCTGGTCACCCTGACGATAGGTCTTGCATAACTCAACGCAACGGACAGCTGCCATACCTAAACCTTGGTTATCGCCTCAATCGGCTCATAGCGAGAGGCTCGCCATGCCGGAGAGAGGCTCGCAAAAAAACCGAGCACCAGAACGACCACATTTGCCAAAACGATATCGGCAAGGGTCAATTTTGGATACAGGATGCTTGATGAGCCGAACATTTCCATACCTTGCGCCACCACGGATATGTCGAGACCTGACTGCAAAGGATAAATACTGGCCCACGCCAGCGTCGTGCCAACAGCCAGCCCAATGGAAAGCAACATGAGTGACTCAATCACAACCTGCGCGAGAATACTGAAAGGGCGCATGCCCAGTGCCAGCATTAATCCGATCTCCCGAACCCGTTCAAAGACCGCCATGACCAGTGTATTGACGAGACCGAATGATAACGCCAGAAAAATTACGATGGTCCAGACCAGCGCGAAGCCGTCCATCACTCGCAACATCGTGCCAAGATATCGATTCAGCTCATACCAGGGCAGAACTTCGACCTCAGGACCGAGCTGGTCACGAACCGTTTTCAAGGTCGCTTCGACCTGTCGATAGTCCGCACCGATTATCGCCACCTCGGTTACCTGGTCACCAATGTGCAGCATTTGTTGCAGCGTTTTCTTGCCCACAAACAACATGGTTTCCTCGTAAGTCGTGAGTTTCGCTTTGAACACGCCGACAATACGAAAGCCCCTGTCGGCAATCTCGTTATCCGGGTCCTGACTCATGAGAACGACACGCTTTCCAAGGTCGGTCTCCAGTGTTTCCAGTAGTTTCTGACCGATGACAACACCGTTATCGGACACGTCGTCGAGATAGCGCCCTGCGATGATGTTGTCCGCGACGAAGCTGATGTCACGCTCACGCTTTGGATCAACGCCGAACAGGGTTACGCCGCGTGATTCTCGTTCACTGGCAATGACCGCCGGAACATTGATGCGACTGCTCCAGGCCAGCAATTCGGCGCTCTCCAGTTTTTCCGTCAGCAACTGGTCTGTGATTGGAATGAGGTTGTTGATGCTAGGGTCGTCACGAAAGCCGATACGATGCACCTGCACATGACCCGGCAGGCTCTCCAGACCATCGTGGATCATTTCATCTACCATTCCGCGCATCAACGCCGTCATGAAAATCATCGCCCATACACCAACACTTACAGCGGCAATCATGATCAGTGTGCGGCGGTGATTGCGCCACAAATTTCGCCACGCCAGGGTCGCCGCAATACACAATGATCGCACTACGCGGCCCTCATGGCTTCAACCGGGCGCAGCCAATTGAGGCGCAAGGCCGGGTACAGCGCGGACAGTACTGTGAAAACGAAAACCACCGACGGCCCGAGAAGTATCGTCAACGAGGTCACTTGCGGATAAAACCGGGATGGCAGGTTAAACTTTGTGGCCATTTCCTCCATTCCGGGAAAAGAGAACCCGTGGTAGCTAAACCAGAGCGTGATTAGCCCGCCAAAACACGCTCCGGCAACCAGACCAACGACACCCATTGTGGCAGTCTCAAGCATCACCAGCCGACCGAGGT
Source organism: uncultured Woeseiaceae bacterium (assembly GCA_964446495.1). Taxonomy (GTDB): domain Bacteria; phylum Pseudomonadota; class Gammaproteobacteria; order Steroidobacterales; family Woeseiaceae; genus JAADHU01. Next base: position 10,509 of record CAYUOY010000106.1, read on the forward strand.
GAGCTGGGGAAATGCCGAGCGCCATTGTGACTCCGAATTCATGAGTGCGCTCCAACACCGACATTAGCTGAGTATTTAGCACGCTGAATGCCACAAGAATCACCAGAATACCGTACATAAAAAAGGCACTGCTGATGTCTGCCTGAATGGCTTGCTTCAAGCCAGGCTGCAAGACATTCCAGTCAAGCGTCAGGAGATTGTTACCGCGCGGTAACAACGCATCCACGCGAGCAACGAAATCATCCACAAGAGACAAGTCCGGCGTAGTAATCACGATCTGGTGGCCGGCCCCTTCCATGAAAAACACATCCTGGAAATAGCTCATAGGAATCTCGGCGACTCCTCGATCGAGATCGGCAACACCGCTTGAGAATATGCCACTCACAGTAGCGACCGCCGCCGCAAACGAACCATCGCGACCGCTGCCGAGCAGCGTCAGTTCGTCACCAACAGTGACGCGAAGATTACGAGCAAGAACGCTGCCTATAACAATTTCTGCCGCATTCAGATCTTCAAGGAAGCGCCCTTCTTTGGTAAGCCCCGGTATGCTGGACACCAGCGGCTCGTGCTCCGGATCGACACCGAGAACCTGAATGCCATAGGTGCGTTCCTCGCTGGAGACGAGTACGAATGCAGCGGCCCTTGGCGAAATCGATTCAATTCCTAATGTCTCGCGCAAACGTGCTGACAAGGACTGGATATCCGGAACGATCTGACGCATTTTGTGCTCGTCGTTATAGCCCGCTGCCTGCACCTGCAAATGGCCTGTAAATGCACTCAGCGTATTCTCGATCATCAGTCCGTACATGCCAAACTGCAGCGAAATCATGAAAACCAGCAGGACGTTCGAAAAAACCATGGCTGCCAACGTGAGCCAGGTCCGGCGCGGGTGTCGCCAGAGATTTCGCCAGGCCAGGAGTAAGGTGACATTCAATTGCGCGGATTCCGTAGATTCGACAGGGTAAACAGGCGATCACTTAGTTCTACGTCGTAGTCGATCGCGTCAACGCGAATTTCGGTCCACTCGCCGGGCTTCTCAGCCTTTTCCATACGCTGCAGGATAGCAACGGCACGCCCACCCATTTCACCCACTTCCAGCGACCTCAGTGATTTCACCAACTCCCCGTCCTGATCGTAAAAACGATGCTCCAGCAAAACGTTATCGTCACGAATGGACAGAACCTCCCTGCCCCACACGACAGCGGCCTCTTCATGTGGAATCGCTTCGATTTCGCTAACGATGTGGTCACCGTCTGTTGATGTACCGAGTAGCGTATGCTCGTACTGGTCGATGATGTCGTCCGCTCGCGAAATATCTTTGTTGGAAAAATCGGACCCCATCCAGCTCTGACTCATCATCGACGATGGAACCTTGATCACGCGGTTTATTTTCGGAGAGTAACTCCACATGTTGTCGTCGTCGGTCAAGGTGCCGTTGCCACGATCCCGGGCCGGTGCCGTTACCCGGACCAGCGAGCGATCGTCGCCCTGGGTCCACGCCAGCATCGACATGCTCCGTTCCCAGTCAGGACGGTGGATGACCATTGTGAATTCGCTGTAGGAAGCGGCGCCGCGCCAGTGATTGATGGCCGCACGAACTATTTCAGTGGCATTCTCCTGCGCCAGGCACAAAGGTGCCCCGCACATCGCCAGCAGGACAACGCAATACCCTCGTAACAACATGTCGATTACTCGCGGCTAGTCGATTCGGCAGGATCGACAATATTACTCTGTCAACGACGGCTGCTCCAATGGGCAAAATTACCTATAGGGAGACTGATCGCTGCTGGAAAAAACAGTCGGTTTTAGAGTGTTACTTCCCGCATACCGGACGCTTTGAATCCATCCACCTCTTTACCCAATGGCCAAATCACAATCGCACGCACGCCCTCGACGGAGTTAGTCCGGTGCACCACCAGATCGGGCTCTCGAACGATACCCACCATCCCCGGCTTCAAAATATGCGACTCGCCATTGACAATGTGATCAAGCTCACCTTCCACCACGTACAGGACTTCGAGTTCATGCGGATGCGTAGCGCCCTTGAAGCCGGGCGGAAAAAAGATCTCCGCCACTTCAACACCGCGGCTGCCGAGGCTGGCCTCTTCGATCAGTATTTTGATCCAGCCCGGACCGGTGTCAGTATCCCACTCGAATTGCCGTGCCGGGATTGGCGTGATGTCGTAACTGACTCGTGTCGCCGCCGGATCAACACTATCTTCTGCACATCCGCCAACGGCAAGAATGGCTAAAACACCGATAAGGATATTTTTCACGGTCTTCATAGTCCGGCCCCCTGACGCTCATAGACAATCTGGCCATTGACGATCGTCATCAATATTCGCCCGTGCAACATATCAGCCGGGATGTCTTCAGCCAGCACGAACGGATCAACATCCATTACCGTCAAATCAGCCCAGCGACCTGACTCGATGATGCCGGTGTCGTCTTCCCGAAAACTGGCGTAGGCGGACCAGTTAGTATAGGCGCGGACCGCTTCCTCTACATTGACGGCTTCCTGAGCGAACCAGCCACCCTCGGGCTCGGAGTTTTTATCCTGTCGGGTGATGGCTGAATGCAGGCCATAGAAAATGTTGTGGTCCGAGCCTGGATTGTCCGCATTAAATGTCAGTCGCACATTGCTCTTGCGCATCGAACGCCACGCGTACGCGCCGATGGTTCGTTCCTGCCCCAGTCGTGCTTCGGCCCAGGCCATGTCCTCCACGGCGTGAGGCGGCTCCATCGAGGCGATTATCTCGAGCTCGGCAAGACGCCCAATATCATCCGGATGCATTACCTGCGCATGTTCAATTCGATGTCGGTTATCGCGGGTCGATGGTGCCTCCGCAAAAATACTTTCGAGAATATCCAGTGACTCACGATTACCCGCATCACCTATCGCATGAATGGCTACCTGGAAGCCGCGTTTCATCGCCTCGGCCATCAGCACCTGATTGAAACCATAGCCGTCGCCACTAACGCCACGGTACCCGGGCTGGTCTGCATAGTCATACAATAGCCGTGCACCCCGCGAGCCCAGCGCTCCGTCATAGTAGGCCTTCACCGTACGTGTCACGAGCATGCTGTCGTTATCTGTATCCGGCCCCTTATCTATCCACTTGCGAAGCAGATCTTCATCTCGCAATGACAACATGGCGTAGACACGAATTGGCAACTGGTTTGCCGCTTCGAGTTCTTCGAACACGCGCATCATTTCGGCATCATCGCCGGCATCGTGAATCGCCGTGTAGCCATCTTGTGCCATTCGTCGCAGCCCTGCCAACAACTGTTTGGTCCGTTGCTCGTGGGTCGGTGGCGGCACGGCATTTTGAATCAACGGTACCGCACGGTTCAGAAACAGGCCGTTTGGCTCGCCATCATCGCCCAAACGCATTTCTCCCCCGACGGGAATTTCTGTTGCCGAGGTGATGCCTGCCGTGTCCAGCGCCATTTGATTCGCCCAGCCGGCGAAACTGTGCAGGCTCGCCAGAAACACCGGGTGATCCGGAACGGCCTCGCTGAGAAGGCTCTTGTCGGGATAATGGTTCGCCCACGCTCCTTCGTCCCAACCCTGGCCGATAACCCATTCGCCCTTTGGCGTCATCTTTGCCCGTTGAACGACGCGCTGCACGACCGCTTCCTCGGTTTCAACACCGATCAAATCGACTCTGTCCAGCATCGCGCCCAACTCGAAAACATGGGTATGGGAATCCACCAGTCCCGGCAAAACCGTGGCTCCGGCCAGGTCGATAACCCGACTGCCCTCACCGCGTAGCGTCATCGCCGTTTTCGTATCCCCCACAAAAACCACCTCACCGCCTTTGGTGACGACAGCATCGGCATCCGGATACCAGCCGCGCTCGTTTCTTGGTGCACTGCTGTCGAGCGTGCCGTCAATGTCCGGCTCGTCCCAGTTCAGGGTGTAAACACGGGCATTAATCAGAATCAGGTCCGCGCCGGTTTCGCCGACTTGCTCCCTGGGATCGGGTGAACAAGCTGCCAGCAATGTGGCCAGCAACAGGATTATTCGGGGATTCGTTCCATACATTCTTTTCGTTACTCCGTGATTCTTTCTATCGGGGTGGGATCGCGCGTCAGGTCGCGCTCCTACTGTAGGAGCGCGACCTGACGCGCGACCACAACAAACCTAGGGAATCTCTGATCTATTCGTGAACTCGTATCTTGGGCCCAAAATATCCAGCTTCGGCGTTGCGAGTCTTCGCAATGGCTAGCCATTACGGGCGATCCGCGCCTTGAATCTGAATATTTTG
>CAYUOY010000107.1:0-14528 GCA_964446495.1 uncultured Woeseiaceae bacterium
GTACCTCGCTGTTAATTCCCTACTTCAAGGATCTCTCCCTGCCACTTGGCAAGCTGCAAATCGTCGTCACCTTCCTCTTCATTGTGGGTTTCAGCAATGCGGTCAATTTGACCGATGGCCTGGATGGCCTGGCGATCATGCCGACCGTCCTCGTCGGCGGCGCGCTGGGTCTGTTTGCCTACGTGACTGGCAACGTGAATTTCGCGGCCTATCTGGATATTCCTTACGTAGCCGGCACTGGCGAAGTTCTTGTCTTTTGCGCCGCCCTGGCGGGTGCTGGCCTCGGTTTCCTGTGGTTCAACACCTACCCGGCGCAGGTGTTCATGGGAGATATCGGCGCGTTGTCATTGGGCGCAGCCCTGGGTGTTGTTGCGGTGATCGTTCGGCAGGAATTAGTGCTCGCGATCATGGGCGGTGTGTTTGTGGTCGAAACCCTCTCCGTCATCATTCAGGTTGCTTCATTCAAGATGACCGGCAAGCGCGTATTTCGCATGGCCCCACTTCACCATCATTTTGAACTCAAAGGTTGGGCTGAACCTAAAGTAATTGTGCGTTTCTGGATCATCACCGTCATCCTGGTTCTGGTCGGCCTGGCGAGCCTCAAAATCCGATGAGTGCGGCGCAGCTAAATGTTCACTCCGCCGCCGCAGCTGCAAGGCCGGTAGACCTGGTGTTTGGAATTGGTAATACGGGTCTTTCGATTGCACGCTATTTGCAGCGCAACGATATCAGTGCGATATATGCCGATAGTCGTAATAAACCACCCGGTCTGGATGAGCTGAGGGAAATTGTGCCCGATGCTGAGATCGTGCTGGGCAAGCTGTCAAAGAAAATACTGAAAGGTATCGACCGAGTCATCGTCTCGCCGGGTATTGCCGAAAGCGACTCGCTGCTGATGGCGGCTCGCAAGGCAGATATCGAGATCGTTTCTGATATTGAATTATTCGTGCGGGATGTGGCGGCGAAATTTGTCGCGGTTACCGGTTCAAACGGAAAGAGTACCGTTACTACGTTGCTCGCATTGATGTGCGAGTCGGGTGGCAAGCGGGCGCTCGCCGGCGCCAATCTCGGCGAACCTGCGCTCGATCTGTTATGCGCCGATGCGGCCGATCTTTTTGTGCTTGAGTTATCCAGCTTTCAACTGCAACGAACTCGCCACCTGCCCGCAGAGGTCGCGGTTCTGTTAAACATTTCACCGGATCATCTGGATTGGCATGCCAGCGTGGATGAGTATCGGGCGGCAAAATACCGTGTTTTCTCCGACGCCATCAGCGTTGTCTTCAACCGCGACGATCCGGACGTCCTAAAGCACATCGGGAAGGGCGTGCGCCGGATCAGTTTCGGTGTCGATACACCTGAAAACGGTCACTACGGCATCATCACCGAGAATGGCGTCAAGTTTCTGGCACGCGGCAGCAAACTGCTTTTGGCGTGTTCGGAGTTAGCCCTCCTGGGTACCCACAACCAGGCAAATGCGCTGGCGGCTCTGGCTGCCGGCGAACTGATTGGCATTGAGTTGCCGGCCATGTTGCAGGTGTTGTGCGAGTTTCCGGGATTGCCACATCGAATGCAGTTTGTCGCCAGCATTGGCGGTGTCGATTACATCAATGATTCCAAAGCGACCAACGTCGATGCAACGATTGCGTCTGTCAGTTCTGTAGCTGGGCCTGTCGTGTTGATCGCCGGTGGCCAGGGAAAAGGCGGGGACTTCGAGCATCTGGCTTACTCTATCCACGAGAAACTGCGTGCGGCCATCGTCATCGGTGAAGATGCAGATCGTATCGCGAAGGCCTTCGATCAACTGGGAGTCGTGTTCCACGCTTCGGTGCTGTCGGACGCACTGCTCAAAGCCCGTGAAATTGCACAAACCGGTGACACGGTTTTGCTGGCACCGGCGTGTGCGAGTTTCGATCAGTTCGACAACTTCGGACGCCGCGGCGAAGCCTTCTGCGACATCGTAGTGGGGATGGCCGCATGAGTTTGCAGAGCGCGATCATGCCTTTTCCGGCTCGCCTGAAGACACCGCTGCAGATTGATCCGGTGTTGTTCACCCTTTCTATGACACTGTTGCTTGGTGGCCTCGTCATCCTCGCCTCTGCGTCGATATCCATTTCCGATCGACTGGCCGGTGATCCGTTCTACTACGTCGAACGACAACTCATTGCGGCCGTACTGGGCATCGCGGGCGCGTTTGTCTGTGTGCTGATTCCCATGCAGGTGTGGCGAAACCTGGGGCCCGTGCTGTTGCTGGTTGGTTTTGGTCTGCTGGTGGTGGTGCTGCTGCCAGGTGTTGGCCACACAGTTAATGGCAGCACTCGCTGGTTGCGCCTGGGTGCCATTAACCTGCAAGTATCAGAGCCGGCCCGTTTGTGCCTTATTTTCTACATCGCGGGCTACCTGGTGCGGCAAAACAAATCCTTGCGCGAAAGTTTCGGCGGTTTTCTCCGACCCATGATCGTGCTCGTCTTTGCGGCAGCGCTGCTACTCATGGAGCCTGACTTTGGTGCGGCGATTGTCTTGCTGGCGACCGCGTTGGCGATGCTGTTTGTTGCCGGTGCAAGGCTAAGAGATTTCTTCATTTTTTTTGGGCTGGCCGTTGTGGCGATGGCAGCCCTGGCGGTCAGTTCACCGTACCGTCTAAATCGGCTGACCGGGTTCCTGGATCCCTGGGCCGACCCCTACGATTCCGGCTTCCAGTTGACGCAGTCACTGATCGCCATAGGGCGAGGTGAGTGGCATGGCGTTGGTCTTGGGGATGGTGTGCAAAAACTGTTTTACCTGCCTGAAGCGCATACCGATTTCGTGTTCGCGGTGTTCGCAGAAGAATTCGGATTACTCGGGTCGGTGACGCTCATTGCCATTTTTCTTGCGCTGGTCTGGAGAATTTTCCGACTTGCCATTCGCGCCATGAAGTCAGAGCGCCTGTTTGAGGCCTATGTTGCGGTGGGTATTGGCACCTGGCTCGGACTGCAGGCGTTTATTAATGTAGGCGTAAATATGGGCCTGTTGCCGACCAAGGGCCTGACTTTGCCATTGATTAGCTACGGGCGAAGCAGTCTGATCATGACCATCATCAGCATCGGTATTCTGCTGCGCATACATCATGAGCTGACTGTGGACGCTCGGCCGACCAACCGTAAATCATCGAAGCGAGCGCGCAAATGAGTGGCGGCCCGATTCTGGTGATGGCCGGAGGTACTGGCGGCCATGTTTACCCGGCGCTGGCGGTGGCAGAAGCGCTCAAGGCGAAGTCGCGCGATATTGTCTGGCTCGGTACCCGGCGCGGCCTCGAGGCGCGAGTGGTTCCTGCGGCAGGTATTCCCATCGAGTGGGTGAGTGTTCACGGTTTGCGCGGCAAGGGAAGACTGACCTTGCTCGCGGCACCGTTTCGGCTCTGCTATGCGCTGGGGCAATCGCTTCGAATCGTCGCGCGGCACCGACCGGCTGTCGTTCTCGGAATGGGCGGCTTCGTGAGCGGACCCGGAGGGCTTGCGGCCTGGCTGTTACGGCGCCCACTGGTTATTCACGAACAAAATGCAGTGTCTGGATTAACAAATCGTCTTCTGGCGCGTCTTGCCCGGGTTGTGCTGCAAGCCTTCCCGGGCAGTTTTTCGGCTCGCGTCAAAGCGACATCGGTGGGTAATCCGGTGCGCGCCGAAATCGCCGCCATTGCCGAGCCGGCAGTGCGCATGGCGGATCGCGAGGGACCGTTACGGCTGCTGGTCCTCGGTGGCAGCCAGGGTGCACTGGCTTTGAATCGTGTTTTGCCGGCTGCACTGCGCCGTCTCGGGAAGGATGTTCCGCTGATCGTTCGGCACCAGGCCGGTGAACGTACCATTGCCGTGGCCGAAGAGGCCTATCGCGAATCCGGCGTAGACGTGGAAATATTACCGTTCATTGAGGACATGGCGGACGCCTATCAATGGGCTGACCTGGTGGTGTGTCGCGCTGGTGCGTTAACCGTTGCAGAGATTGCGGCGGCGGGACTGGCCGCGATTTTCATTCCGTTTCCAGCCGCTGTTGACGATCATCAAACGGCCAATGCGACGCCGATGGTCGAAGCGGGAGCCGCCGCGATAATTGCCGAAAGCGAATTGAACGACGAAACGCTGGCGAATACGTTGCGTGAGTGGCTCCTGGATCGACCCGGATTGAAAAAACGTGCCAGCATTGCACGGTCATTGGCCAGGCCCGATGCGCTCGCCGATATCAGCAAGGTGTGTCTTGAACTGGCAGGGGCGCGCGGATGATTGAGCGAATGCGGCGTATCAATTGTGTGCACTTCGTTGGCATCGGCGGGTCAGGAATGTCCGGCATTGCCGAAGTGATGTTGAGCCTCGGTTACAAGGTGCAAGGCTCCGATCTCAGAACCAATGCTCAGGTTGAACGGCTTGGCGGTCTTGGTGCCAGGATTTTTATCGGTCATGCCGAAGAAAATATTCAGGATGCTGATGCCGTCGTTGTATCGAGCGCTGTCGATGAGACGAACCCGGAAGTCGCAGCGGCCAGAGCTGCGCTACTACCGGTTGTTCCTCGTGCGGAGATGCTGGCCGAACTCATGCGTTTCCGATACTCGATTGCGGTTTCGGGCACACACGGAAAAACGACCGTGACCAGCCTGGTTGCCAGCGTGCTCGCCGAAGCGGGTCTGGATCCCACTTTTGTTATCGGCGGCAGACTCAAGAGTGCCGATTCGAACGCTCGCCTTGGACTGGGCGACTACCTGGTAGCGGAAGCGGACGAGAGTGACGCGTCATTCACTCACCTCAAACCGATGCTGGCTATCGTGACCAACATAGATGCTGATCATATGTCGACTTACGACGGCGATATTGACAAGTTACGCCAGGGATTCATCGACTTTCTGCATAATCTGCCGTTCTACGGGCTCGCGGTTGTGTGTTCGGACGACGCCGGTGTAACGGCTGTCCTGGGACAGATTGGACGATCCACAGTTACTTACGGTGTTGAGAGCGGCGCCGATGTTCGCGCTCAAAATATTCGATTCGCGCAAAATCTCACGACCTTCGATGTGGTGCGCGATGACCGTGACGAGACACTTCACGTCACGCTTCATTTGCCGGGCATGCACAACGTCCGTAACGCGCTCGCCGCCATCGCCATTGCACGCGAATTGCAGATCAGCGATCAGGTGCTGATGAACGCGCTGGAAAATTTTGCCGGTATAGATCGTCGTTTTCAGCACTATGGCGATATTCGATTGGACAACGGCAGTGTCATGCTGGTTGATGACTACGGTCATCACCCAACCGAGATAGCGGCGACTATTGATGCGGCCCGATCGGGATGGCCGGATCGGCGCATCGTGCTTGCGTTCCAGCCGCATCGCTACACGCGGACACGTGATTTGATGGATGATTTCGCCGGTGTCCTGTCGACGGTTGATGTGCTCGTCGTTCTCGAGGTTTACGCTGCCGGTGAAGACGCCATTGCCGGTGCTGATGGGCGAGGAATTGCTCGTGCCGTTCGTTCGCGCGGTGGGGTGGAGCCAGTATTCGTCGCGACACTGGAAGAACTGGCGCCAGTGTTGAAGGATTTGCTGCGCGATGGCGATCTTTTGCTGACGATGGGCGCGGGTGATGTTGGTGCGTGGGCACCGTGCCTGCCAGGGCTGTTGAGTGCCAAACCCAGATTGACGGTGCAATCATGATGGCAAGCCAGCAACATGATTCACTGCGCGGTGACCTCCGATTCAATGAGCCAATGAGTCGCCACACTTCTTTGCGTGTTGGCGGTGAGGCCGAACAGTTCTTTCGGCCGGCCGATCTTGACGATCTGTCTCTTTTCCTGGATGAGCTGGATCCGGGTACAGCCGTTTTCTGGCTGGGTCTGGGCAGCAACCTGCTGGTTCGCGACGGCGGATTGCGTGGCGTCGTTGTTGCCACCTCGAATTTATTGCGTGACCTCGATCGTCTCGGCGGTCACCGAGTGCGGGCAGGGGCTAGCGTCACCTGCACCCAGTTATCCCGGCAATGTATACGCTGGGGTTTGGGGCCATCAGAGTTTTTTGCCGGCATCCCTGGAACGCTGGGTGGTGCTCTCGCCATGAACGCTGGCGCACACGGCAATGAAACCTGGCAACGAGTGGAGAGCGTGCGCACCATAGATCGACAGGGCGAGATACGGGATCGACTCCCTGGTGACTACACCGTTGGCTATCGTAGTGTCGTCGGCCCGGCCAGTGAGTGGTTCATTGAAGCAACCCTGCATTTCGATCCGAATGTCGTTGCCACCATGGATGCTCAAAAGGCGATGCTCGACCGGCGCAAATCGACGCAGCCGTTGGGATTGCCAAGTTGCGGTTCGGTTTTTCGCAATCCGGACGGTGATCATGCCGCTCGATTGATCGACACCGCTGGCCTTAAGGGTCATCGAATTGGCGGTGCCGAAGTATCCACCAAGCACGCCAACTTCATTATCAATATAGCCGCGGCAACGGCGGCTGATGTTGAGAACCTGATCGCGCATGTGCACGAGACGGTAAAGAGCGTTCACGCTATCGACCTGGTTCACGAAGTGCGCATCGTTGGCGAGGCCTGCCAATGAAGATGACGCCGACTACCCACAGAGTTGCCGTAACGGACGCCGCGGACTTCGGCCGCGTCGCGGTCATGTATGGCGGTTTCTCGAGTGAACGTGAGGTGTCATTGCAATCCGGCGAAGTGGTTCTCGCCGCATTGCTCGAACGTAGCGTGGATGCGCATGCCTGGGATCCTGCGGAGAAAAAGCTGCAGGATTTCGCAACGGCAGGATTTGATCGGGTCTGGATTGCACTGCATGGACCGGGCGGTGAAGACGGTGCCATTCAGGGTGCGCTGGAGTGGCTTAACACGCCCTATACCGGCAGTGGTGTCATGGCCTCGGCGCTCGCTATGGACAAAGTTCGGAGCAAACACTTGCTACGCGCCGCGGGAATTGCAACCCCGTCCTATCGCGTGGTTTGGGGCAAGGCCGATGCCGTGCTGGCGGCTGATGAATTCGGTTATCCATTGGTGCTGAAGCCATCTGACCAGGGCTCCAGCGTTGGCATGAGCAAAGTGTTCGAGGCCAATGAGCTCGGCACCGCCGTTGAATTGGCGCTTGGTTACGGAGGTTGCGCTCTGGCCGAACGTTGCATTGTAGGCGAGGAGATTACGGTCGCGGTCCTGCAGGGGGAAGCGCTGCCAAGTATTCGCATCGAAACACCGCGTGTCTTTTACGACTATCGAGCAAAGTACGAAAGTGAGAAAACCAACTACATTTGTCCCGGGACTGAAGACGGCGATCTCGAGGCACATTATCGGGCCGTCGCGATCAGAGCCTTCGATGAACTCGGCTGTGCAGGCTGGGGACGTGTCGATTTTATGAAGGCGAAAGAGGGTGATCCGCAGGTACTTGAAGTCAATACCGTCCCTGGGATGACAAGCCATAGCCTGGTGCCCATCGCGGCAAAGTCGGCGGGACTCGATCTTTCCGAGCTTTGCTGGCGCGTGCTTGAGACCAGTGTCAGTGCCGTCTCCCAAACCACGTCAAAAGGGGTTGCCGCCAATGGCGCGTAAGCAGGCAAAACGACGCAAACAAACAAAAGCGCCGCGCTGGCGTATGCCGTCGATTCCGTTCGCGCGTATTTCGCGTCTCGCTGTAGCCATTGCGATTGTGTTTCTGAGCTACCGCTTTAGTTCAGTGTTGCTGGACCAACCGATTCAGTCCATCACCATTGATGGACCTTTTCAACGAGTGAGTGCTTTGCAGATAGAGGAAGCGATCAGTGGCGAACTTGAAGCGGGTTTCCTGAGCGCCAACCTGACGGAGATCCAGCAGCGAATCGCTTCATTGCCGTGGATCGATGCTGCGAGTGTTGGCCGGCGCTGGCCGGGCAAGCTCGAGATCAGCGTGAGCGAACAAGTTCCGGCAGCCTGCTGGGGAGAACGGGGCTTACTGAATGTTCGCGGTGAGCTTTTCGTCAGTGACGCAAGGCACATACCGGCCGAACTGCCGCGCCTGAGCGGTCCGGAAGGACGGTCGTCCGAAGTTGCCAAAATGTACCTGGATGTGCGTGAGAGGCTCATTCCGATGGGGCTGGATCTTCGCCGGGTTAACCTGGATCCGCGCGGCGCGTGGCAGCTGATGTTGCAAGACGGAATCGAAATTCGACTGGGTCGTCGGGATATTGATGAGCGCGCTGATCTGTTTTTGTCTGTGGTGGCGAATCTCGTGTCGAACCGGGAAGTTGATATTGACTTTGTGGACATGCGCTATAACAACGGATTCACCATCGGCTGGAAGAAAGGCGCTGGCCCGGGCAAGACTGTCGGCGGCAAATTACAGCAGCCACGAATGGTTGCGGGCAGGGCCGAGTGAACAAACAAACGGACAACAATATGATTGTTGGGCTGGATATCGGCACCTCCAAGGTCGTTGCCATAGTCGGTGAAGTAAACGACGCTGGTGAAATCGAGGTGATCGGAATTGGCTCACATCCCTCGCGCGGATTGAAGAAAGGCGTTGTCGTCAACATCGAATCAACGGTGCACTCGATTCAGCGCGCCGTTGAGGAGGCCGAGTTGATGGCCGGTTGTGATATCCATTCGGTGTATGCCGGTATTGCCGGCAGCCATATTCGGAGCCTCAACTCACACGGTATCGTCGCTATTCGTGACAAGGAAGTGAGCCACAGTGATGTCGACCGGGTCATCGATGCGGCGCGCGCCGTTGCGATTCCGGCGGATCAAAAAATTCTGCATATTCTCCCACAGGAATTCCTGATCGACAGTCAGGAGAGCATCCGGGAGCCGATCGGCATGTCGGGCGTTCGGCTGGAGGCCAAAGTCCACATGGTGACGGGTGCGGAAAGCGCCGCCCAGAATATTGTCAAGTGCATACAGCGCTGCGGCCTTGAGGTCGACGACATCGTTCTTGAACAACTGGCGTCGAGTTACTCGGTTTTGACCGAGGATGAAAAGGAGCTTGGCGCGTGTCTCGTTGACATTGGTGGTGGCACGACGGATCTGGCGGTATTTATCGGCGGAGCTATTCAGCATACCGCTGTCATTCCGATAGCGGGCGACCAGGTTACCAACGATATTGCGATTTCGATGCGGACTCCGACGCAGTACGCGGAGGAAATCAAGATCAAGTACGCCTGTGCCTTGTCGCAGCTGGCAAACCCGGATGAAACGATCGAGGTTCCCAGTGTCGGTGATCGGCCACCACGGCGACTTGCCCGCCAGACACTGGCGGAAATCGTTGAGCCGCGTTTCGAGGAGTTGTTTGGCCTGATTCGTGATGAGTTGCGACGCAGTGGCTTTGAAGAGTTGATTGCGGCCGGTGTCGTTATTACCGGTGGCAGTTCCAAAATGGAAGGGGCCGTCGAGCTGGCGGAAGAAGTCTTTCATATGCCGGTCCGACTTGGATCGCCGCAGTACGTTGACGGGTTGGCGGATGTTGTTCGCAATCCGATCCATGCGACCGGGGTCGGTCTGCTGCTATACGGCTACAAAAGCATGACCCGCCGAGCCAACAGGGGTGCGCCCATGTCAGGAACGCTGGCCGACGTATGGCAACGCATGAAATCCTGGTTTCAGAGGCAATTTTAGTGCGCTCAGGTAGGTTACCGGGGCGTTGCAGGGTCTGTTGCAGGCGGTGACGCATTGCAACAGGAAAATGAAGAGTGAGTTGAAAAAATAATTAAGGTATTCCTTAGCGGAGGCGAGACAAATGTTTGAGTTAATGGATGCGCACAGTCAGAGTGCGGTTATCAAAGTTATCGGCGTTGGGGGTGGCGGCGGCAACGCGGTTGCACACATGGTCAATGCCGGTATTGACGGTGTCGATTTCGTCTGTGTCAACACAGACGCGCAGGCACTGAATATTGCCCGTGTTCGCACGGCGTTACAGATTGGTTGCAATATCACCAAAGGACTCGGTGCCGGTGCCGATCCTGAAGTCGGTCGACAGGCCGCCATGGAGGACCGCGACCGCATTGTGGAGGTCATAGATGGTGCTGACATGTTGTTCATTACGGCCGGCATGGGTGGTGGCACCGGTACCGGCGCGACCCCTGTTGTGGCGCAGGTAGCGAAGGAACTGGGCATTTTGACGGTGGCCGTAGTAACTCGCCCGTTCGAGATGGAAGGCGGCAAACGCATGACCATCGCCGACAACGGCATCGCCGAATTGGGCAAGTACGTTGATTCGTTGATTACCATTCCGAACGAAAAGTTGCTGACCGTTCTCGGTGGCGAGACCACTTTGCTGGATGCGTTTCGTGCCGCGAATCAGGTCTTGCAGGGCGCCGTGCAAGGCATTGCAGAACTGATTACCCGACCCGGGCTGATCAATGTCGACTTCGCCGATGTCCGCACGGTCATGTCCGAGATGGGTATGGCAATGATGGGAACCGGTGTGTCCTCGGGTGAAGATCGCGCCCAGGAAGCGGCCGAAGCCGCGATTTCGAGTCCGCTGCTCGAAGACATCAACCTGGCGGGCGCGAACGGTATTCTGGTCAATGTTACGGCGGGCATGGATCTCTCGATCGGTGAGTTCCAGCAGGTCGGCAATACGATCAAGGAGTTCGCATCCAACAATGCGACCGTTGTGATCGGAACCGTGATTGATCCGGATATGAGTGACGAAATACGGGTTACCGTCGTGGCAACGGGTCTCGGGCATGAAGCGGCACAGTTGCAGGCGCCAATGCATGTCATCAAGCGAGCGACAGAAGCACGGGAACCCAATTACCATACCCTCGACAAGCCCACCGTACAGCGCAAACGTGCCGTGGGTGATGGGCTGGAAGATGGTAGTTTGCACGAGGAATTGCTCGATATTCCCGCTTTCCTCAGGCGTCAGGCCGACTGAGTAGGATCCGGGAACCGGCTTGGTGGCGAAAATTCGACGGGGCGCTCGTGTGTCTGACTCACTCGGTGCTCGAGCGTTGTTTCCGCACCTGTTGAATGTTCGTCCGGGCCGGGCTGGAAAATTGATGCGCATGAACTTTGTGATAGGCTTCCACATTGTTTCAGCGGTAACAGTTTTCCCGGAACCATGAATCTCCTGTCATGTTGCGTCAACGAACTCTAAAAACATCCATTCGGGCGACCGGCGTAGGCCTGCATACCGGCGAGAAAGTGTATATGACACTGCGCCCGGCGGCGGCCAACACCGGGATTGTATTTCGCCGTGTGGATCTTGACCCAGCGGTTGATGTTCCGGCAGATGCCCTGCTGGTGGGTGAAACCATGCTGGGCAC
This sequence comes from uncultured Woeseiaceae bacterium, assembly GCA_964446495.1. Taxonomy (GTDB): domain Bacteria; phylum Pseudomonadota; class Gammaproteobacteria; order Steroidobacterales; family Woeseiaceae; genus JAADHU01. The sequence continues at coordinate 11,252 of CAYUOY010000107.1, forward strand.
TACGTTGATTAAAGACGGTGTCAAAGTGGCTACCGTTGAACACCTGATGTCAGCCCTGGCAGGTCTGGGCATCGACAACCTTGTCGTTGATTTGTCAGCGCCGGAAGTTCCCATCATGGATGGCAGCGCTGGCCCGTTTATGTTCCTGCTGCAGTCAGCCGGTATTGTCGAACAGAATGCGGTAAAACGATTTATCCGGATCAAGAAAAAAATTCGGGTTGAAGAGGACGATAAGTGGGCCGAGTTCACCCCGTTAAACGGCTTCAAAGTTAATTTTGAGATTTCCTTTAACCACCCGGTATTCAACAAACTTCGCCAGGACGCATCCATCGATTTCTCAACGACGTCGTTTTTAAAGGAAGTGAGTCGTGCACGGACGTTCTGTTTTTTGCGCGATGTTGAAACCTTGCGAGCTCGCAACCTGACTCTGGGTGGGAGCATGGACAATGCCATTGTTCTGGATGATTTTCGCATCCTCAATGAGGATGGACTGCGCTACACCAATGAATTCGTTATTCACAAAATCCTTGACGCCATCGGCGATATTTATTTGCTGGGTCATGGTCTGATCGGAGAGTTCACCGCCCATAAATCCGGCCACGGCCTCAATAACCAGTTGTTGCGAGCGCTGCTGGCGGAAAAACCATCCTGGGAAGAGGTGACTTTCGAGGACGAACGCAAGGCACCGATTTCCTACACGGCGCCGGCGTATGCTTAGCCCGGGCCAGAGGCGTTTTCGACGGCTCCGGCGCTAGTCAACCGATCGCTTGACGCTGATGCGAATGCTGCTGACGGTCGTTCCGTCGCTTCGTGCCGCCTGCATCAGTTTTTCACCTTCGAATCGCAGCTTGCCGGCCCAGGCAGAGCTTCGTGCCAGAACAACCAGCTCTCCATTGTCGCGAACATTGGCCGCGACCAACGCTGCCGCGGTATCCGATTCCAGGTGTGCTCGCAAACGGATGGTCAAATCATCCATATCCTGAGCCCGTTGAATGATCTTACTGAGCGTACCGCTGGCTTGCGTACCGAGTAGCTTATCGAGGCGAATAATAGGCATAAAAGTGTGACGTAGTTGGCGAAATCATACTGTGGCGGTGACCGGTATCATGGTTCTCAGGGCCTAATCTTGTAATAGAAAGCCACATTATGCATATTGTGGATCTCGACAAGGGCATACCCGGCGAAAGACGGGGACGCAAAACCACCGATCTAAGGGACCTTGAGTCCTACGATAGCGGGGCTACCGAAATGACCATTGAAGACCGGCCGACAACAAAGATAGCGCGCCAGCCATGGCAGCGGGTCAAGTCTTCAATTGGTATGAAAACAATAACTTATTGCTCAAGAGCGATGTATTTGGGGCAGACCAGATGAACGTAGTCATCTTCGGGAAAGGGTTCGGAAGAGCCATGCAGATCAGCCTGTCCGGGCGGGCTGCCGTCGCGATTGGCAGTGTTTTTGCCCTTGGATTGTGTGCCGCCGCATTCACCGGTGGCTACCTGTTTTCTGCGCAAACCGGCTCCGGGGTACGCATGGATGAATTTCAGCAGCTGGCCGGTAAGCTGGATGCCGAGCGCCAGGCTATTGTGACCACGCGCCGCCATACTGAAGACACGCTGGACGCGTTGGCGATTCGGATCGGGCAGATGAATGCACGGGTCATCCGACTGGACGCACTCGGCCGGCGACTGACAGAAATGGCCGATCTGGGCGCTGGAGAATTCGATTTCGATTCAACACCCGCGATGGGTGGTCCGGAGGAACCGGAATTGGGCGCTGGTTCGAACGCTGTACCCGAAGTCGTCGAACTGATGGCAAATCTTGGCGACCAGCTTGATAGCCGCGAGGCGCAATTGGCCGTGCTGGAAGGCGTCCTCCTGAACAAAAGCCTGAATGATCGCGTTTATCCGCAGGGCAGGCCGGTCAATTCCGGGTGGATGTCATCCTATTTTGGTCGTCGTACGGACCCGTTTACAGGCAAACGCGCCAATCACCGCGGTGTCGATTTTGCGGGTAAGGAAGGCGCTGAAATTATTGCCGTTGCCGCCGGTGTCGTGACCTGGTCCTCGAAACGATATGGTTACGGACAAATGGTGGAGATCACCCACGGTAACGGCTATGCGACACGTTATGCGCACAACTCTGAAAACCTGGTCAGAGTTGGCGAGGAAGTCGAAAAAGGACAGATTGTGGCGTTGATGGGTGAAACGGGTCGGGCAACCGGTCCGAATCTGCATTTCGAAGTGCTGCATCGCGGCCAGCGAGTCAATCCAGTCAAGTTCGTCCGTCAGGCCGAATAGCCAGTATCGCCGCCGCCTGGTCGAGTCGGGCTTGCAAAAAGCGGCACCGCCCCAAATAAAAACACTTATTCCTGCACTGTGTGCAGACAAATATGGGTGTCACCCGTAAAATACCGATCCTTGTGCGTGGCCAGTGACGGTCAACGATTGAATTCCCTTGTCAGGAGCCCTGCGTGGCAAACATCTTAACCCAGATTTTCGGCAGCCGAAATCAGCGGCTGTTGCGGCAACTTTCCAAAACCGTCGATCAAATCAATGCACTGGAAGAAGGTATCAAAGCGCTCAGTGACGAACAGCTGGCCACAAAAACCGTCGACTTCAAGCAACGTGCAAAGGACGGTGAGACCTTGGAAGATCTGTTGCCGGAAGCCTTTGCGGTGGCACGGGAGGCGGCCTGGCGTGCGCTCGGCTTGCGGCCCTTCGATGTCCAGCTGATCGGTGGCATGGTGTTGCACCAAGGCAATATTGCCGAGATGCGAACCGGTGAGGGCAAAACCCTCGTCGCGACTTTGCCAGCCTATCTTAATGCGCTCAGCGGTGACGGCGTGCATATCATCACGGTGAATGAATACCTGGCGGAGCGGGATGCAAACTGGATGCGACCCGTTTACGAATTTCTCGGATTGACAGTTGGTGTAACCAAGAGCGGCCAGTCGCAGCAGGAGAAAACGGATGCTTATCATTCGGATATCACCTACGCCACCAACAACGAGTTGGGCTTCGACTACCTGCGCGACAACCTCGCTTTCTCACTGAATGACAAGGTTCAGCGCGACCTGAATTTCGCCATTGTCGACGAGGTAGACTCGATCCTGATCGATGAGGCACGGACGCCGCTCATTATTTCCGGTCCGACGGAGGAGAGCACCGAGCTGTACCTCAAAATTAACAAGCTGATACCCAAGCTGGTGATTCAGGAAGAGGAAGACGGTCCGGGTGATTATTCCAAGGACGAAAAGTCGAAGCAGGTGCATCTC
>CAYUOY010000108.1:0-14458 GCA_964446495.1 uncultured Woeseiaceae bacterium
CGTCGCGCCAGGCATAAATAGCGGCCATCCCGACTGCCGCGTCATCGCCCCGGAGCTCGAGAAACTCGTTCGCCAGCAACGTCGATCTGGCGTTATCTCCCTGCACGGCACTGATGAGGGCCTGGTAAAAAATCCTTTGGCTTTTGTCTTCGATTTTTTCGCTGGCGCCCACTGCATTTTCAATATCGCCGCTTACCAGATAGACGAGGCAAAGCGATGAATATCCGGTCGGGTATTTCGGGTTGAGGGAGACCACCTGCTTGAGTGTATCGACAGCGTCTGCGTAGCGCCCGACCTTCAGGTAGGCGATGCCGAGTGCCCTCAGGTTTGCCAGGCGTACCGGATCCAACTGGTGGACTTGTTCGAACAGGGAGACGTATCGTGTCGTCTGGCCAAAGGTGTTGGCCAGAGACGCGGCAACGCCCAGTACCCTCGGGTTATTGGGTTCAAGTTGCAGGGCTCGATCGATGGCGGTTTGTGCGCCAGCCCAGTCCCACTTATAAGAGCGCTTCAGATAGGCGAGCCCCGACCAGGCAGTGGCCATGTTGTTGTCAATCACCAGCGCTCTTTCCACCGCCGCCATTGCCAACTCGACGCCGGTCTCCCGGGGTAGCACATGAATGCGTATTTGATATTGATAAGCCATGGCGAGAGCGACCCAGGCGGGCGCGTAATCGGGGTCCAGGGTCAACGCCTGCCTGAAGTTTGCGACGGCCTTCTCGAGATTCTCGGCACCGGACAGGTTTTGAAAAAAATTCCCGCGCAGGTAAAGTGCGTAGACCTCAGAATCTGTATGTCGCGGCGTGGGCATGGAACCCATAAGTTCGACCTGCAGCGATTTCACTACCGCGGCGGCGACCTCGTCCTGTACGGCAAATACATCGTCGAGATTCCGATCGAAGGTTTCCGACCAGAGATGAAAACCATCGTCCGCTTTGATCAGTTGTGCCGTGATGCGCACGTGGTCGCCGGATTTTCGAACGCTGCCTTCCAGGACATAGGCGACATTGAGTTCATCGCCGATCTGGGCGATTCGTGTATCGGTGCCCTTATAGGAGAAAGAGGAGGTTCTCGCTGCCACCCGGAGCTCCGGTATTCTAACGAGCAGGTTGAGCAACTCCTCTGACAGACCGTCAGAGAAATACTCGTTGCCGGCATCGTCACTCATGTTGGCAAAAGCAAGCACGGCGATGGACTGATCAACAGTCGTTTCCGGAGCGGCAGACCGGGCGGCGTCCGGCGTCCCTTCCGTGCCTGCTTGCCGGGTCGATTCCAACAGGGCTGCATCCCGTTGCGGGTCGAGCACAAACTTGTCGAAAGCGAAATAGATTAATGCGACTGCGAACAGTCCGATAATGACGAAGTCGAGCCGGCGTCCACCGGCGTCGGTTGCGGGCCGGCTGCGGTCGAGATCTTTTTCTTTCTTCAGGCCCTCGGGCGTCAGTTCATAGGCCCAGGCAAGGATCAGCGCCACGGGAAAACCGATAATGAGCAGCAAGGCCACCGCAGACTGGATCCAGCCGGGCAAGAGCAGGGCCGGCACCAGCGTGGCGGAGACCTGCAGCAACAACCAGGCGACGACGGCGTAGGCCACGCCCACCCGCAGCAAATTGCGGCGTTTGATTTCAGCGAAAATTGACATCGCTACACTAAATTCCTCGTAAAAAGGGGTCGAACCGATTTAAATGACGATCATGCAATCAGAATTCTTACTACCTGCCCTTTAAATCGGTTCGACCCCTTTTTACATCATGCTGCGTGACAACAATCTCGTTCCCGCGATCTCACTGCGCAAAATGGCGGATACTTTCTCGGCCTGAACGGGGCGGCTGATGAGGAAACCCTGTGCGAGATCACAATTGCAGCTTCTCAAAAATTCGAGCTGCGAAATGGTTTCGACACCTTCGGCGGCCACCTCAATATCGAGGCCACGTGCCATCGCGATCGCCGCGCGCACAATGCGCTGGTGACTGCCGTTGATCTCGACATCCTGGATCAGCGACTGGTCCAGCACGAAGCTGTCAATCACATCGGTGTCGAGTGCATTGAAGGAAACATCGCGAGTGCCAAAATGATCGAGTGACAAACGCACGCCCAGTTTCCTGAGGCCCTGCAGCACCTCACTCACAGACGTTCTTTCCCGCACAATATCGCCATCACCAATCTCGAACTCGACGCAGCCCGGATCGAGCATCGTGTTAGTCAGTGTTTTCTTTACGGCATCCAGCAGTCGCCCGTGCAGCAATTGCTGCGGCGACAGATTAATCGCCAGCGCAAGGTCCGGCATTTCAAACTGGCGTTGCCAGGCGGCGAGCTGCCGGCAGGCGGTATCGATGATCCATTCGCCGGCCGAGTGAATCAGGCCGCTGCTTTCGAGAATACTCAAAAAACGTCCGGGCGGCAGCAGGCCGAAGCGTGGATGTTGCCAGCGAAGCAACGCTTCAAGCCCGATGAGTCTGCCGTTGTTGAGATCTATGCGTGGCTGGTAGTGCAAGATGAACTCGTTGCGAACCAGCGCATGGCGCAGGCCCAGTTCGAGCTCCTCGCGTTGCTGCAGTTTGCTGTTGAGAACGCTGGAGTAATAGTGGAAACGTCCGCCGCCTCGCTTCTTCGCCTGGTACATCGCAAGGTCGGCCGCTTTGATCAGGCGCTCGGCCAGTTCGCCGGACTCTGGATATAAGGCGATGCCAATACTTGGTGTCGCATACACCTCGCTGCTTCCGACATGGTATTTTTCAGACAGAACCAGCACGAGTTTTTGAGCCGCTGCGGCCGCATTGGCCTCTTTCTCAAAGTCCTCCAGGCAGACGACAAATTCGTCGCCTCCCCAACGCCCGCAAAAATCACCAATGCGCAGGTTGCGCGTCATGCGACTCGCGACCTGGCGTAGCAATTCATCACCGACGTCGTGGCCCAGCGTGTCGTTGACGGATTTAAATTTATCCAGATCGACGAACAATACGGCGAGTGATTTTTTGCCACGTTGGGCCCGCCCGAGAGCTTTCTCAAGTTGATGAATAAACAGCCGGCGATTCGGCAGATGCGTCAGGTCATCGTATTGCGCGCGCTGTTCGAGCTCGACCGTTCGACGTACGACATCGGTTACATCCCGGAACGTAATGAGTCCGCCGACGATATTACGATCGCCATCGAAAAGGCCCTGCCCGTTAATGCTGAGCGTCATGTCGTCCTGATTCTCGGTGCGATAGACCGCAATCTGATTGGAAAACTTCTCGCCTCGACGGGCTTTGACCAACGGTAGCTCATCGTCGGCGATCGCCGTTTCGCCATCGGCGGCCAGCGTGCAAAAAGCATCTTCCCAGCCGGCCGCGGGCCTTTTTCGTGGTGGCATGCCGAGAATCGAGCGACCCGCCGGATTGATGTCGAGCGCATAGCCGTCACGGTCAATAATTATGACGCCATCGTTGATGCTGCTCAGTATGGACAACACGGTGGTGTCGGAACTGGAAAGCTGGCCCAGGAGTTTGTGGCGCGCAATGGCGTGATTAAAAGTGGCCGAGAGTTGACTGTCGCTGATGTCGTCGATGCAAACATAAGCCTGCGCGCCGGCATGGCAGGCTGCGATGCCGCGCTGCTCTTGCGCACGGGTGGTCAATGCGATCAGCGGATATGAGCCGAGCGACTGGATAACGGATACGGGCGACCGCGCCGAGCGAGCCATGCCCGTTTCTGGTTGAAACAGAACCAGATCGATCTCTGCCGCGTTTCCCGCAAATGCCTGGACCGACTCACACGTGATCAGCGCAGAGCAGGCGTCAGTGCCTTGCATCCGCTCGATGAAATCAGCCGCAAAATCATCGCGACCGATATAGAGAATGGTATGCCCCGCCATTAGCTCCCTGCTTCCTCCGCCGACACCTGGACTCCTGTTTTATGCATGTTGTTCAGTTTCAGTACAAAAAAACGTGTAAGTCATCGTTTTTCTTATTGAGGCCAGTGTCCCCGCTGCGGCGACGTCCCTACAGGCTTGGCGCATAATAGCAGAAATGTAACAAAACCCGGTCTGAAATCAACAATTTGCCAGAGCCGGCTCAGCACATCCAAACCATCGCCGTCGCGGAGACATCAAACAACGAAAGCACATGGAGATTTACGCTTGGAAACGCTTATGGCTACCAGCGCCTCCTCCTTCGGGATGGGAGTAGCGGCCGTGACAGAACAGGGACTGGATGATGAGAGTGTCTGGGTCAAAAAGGCCCAGGCGGCTGATTCCAAGGCATTCGAAGCCCTGTACCGACAACAGGTCGGCAAGATTTACGCGCTTTGCCTGCGCATGACCGGCAACGCGAGCGAGGCAGAGGACTGTACGCAGGAGGCCTTCATTCAGGCCTGGAGAAAGCTGGACAAGTTTCGCGGAGAAAGCAGTTTTGGTACGTGGATGCATAAAGTGGCGGTCAATTCGGTGCTGGGTCGAATGCGAAAGAATCGTCGCGAGGCGGATCGTATCCAGCTCGTGAGCGATAACAGCTCGCAACCCGAGTCGCTGGGCGACAGCGCGGGGATTCGGGATCTGGAGCGGGCGATAAATCAGTTGCCGAGCGGTGCGCGTCACGTCTTCGTCTTGCAGGCCGTCTATGGATACACCCACGAGGAAACCGGTGAGATGCTTGGCATTGCAGCCGGAACAAGCAAGGCACAATTACATCGCGCAAAAAGATTGCTGGCGCAACAACTTGATACAGAGACTGGTGCAACATGAACGAGCCTTACGACAAGAAATTTGACGACACCCTGATGGCCGGTGCGCGTGAGCTGGATGTCGACATCCAGCCGCAACGCGACCTTTGGCCGGACATCGCCACCGCGATCGCCCGACCACTCGAGATGCCCCTCGTGTACCGCTTTGCCGCACAGGCTGCCGCCATTTTGATCCTGGTGGGCGCCTCATCGGGCGTGACCTACCTGGCCATGTCGGATGGCAGGCCAACGGTGGCAAATGTGGCGCCGCACGCGCAACTGGTATTTGAACCGGTGTCCGGGGACTTTGGCAGTCAGTACACGCTGGGACCTGGTTTCCAGGATGCGCGCAGCGTCCTGGTCTCGCAGCTCGAACAAGAAGTGCAGCGATTGCCGGAGGCGGCGAGAGTGGATGTGTACCAAAACCTGACCACGATTCGGGTGGCCATTGCGGATATCAACAGGGCTCTGGCGAAGGAGCCGGATAACGCGCTGTTGCAGAAGTTGCTGCTCAGCAGTTACCAGGAAGAATTATCAGTTATGAAGAAAGTTAACGGGATCACCAGTTCGGTGATGTTTAGAAAGGACATGTGAGTGTGGTGGGGCGCGTTCTGCGAGAGATGATTATGAATCGAGTGAAAAAGAGCATTTTGCTGACGGCGATGGGCCTGTTCAGTGTGGCAGCAACGGCAGAAGAGGTGGAGAAAACGGTAGATGCCAGTTCGGACGGTGTTGTTTCCATCTCCAATATAGCGGGATCCGTGGAGGTTGTCGGCTGGTCCCGGAACCAGGTTGAAGTCACCGCCGACCTCGGCCGTGACGTCATTGAGTTGATCGTCGAGAGAGACGGCGACCAGGTCATCGTGGAAGTAAAGGTGCCGCAGTCGAATGGGAAAAGCATATCGAGTGACCTGGAAATCCGGGTGCCTGAAAACAGCCTGGTCGAGGTCTCGGCGGTGAGCGCGCGCGTGGAGATCGAGAAAGTCTTTGGCGAGCTACGGTTGACCACGGTGAGCGGTGATATTGATGGCACCGTGTACGAGTCGGACGTGCAGGTCGATTCGGTCAGTGGTGACGTTGAGCTACAAGGCGATCATGGCGACGTCCGCACCGAGATAGGCACGGTGAGCGGGGACATCGAGTTGGACGCAGTCAGTGGCAGCGTAGAAGCGGGTTCTGTCAGTGGCGATATTGATATTCTGAACGGAGCCTTTGAGCGCGCGCAGGCAGACACAGTCAACGGCGACATTACCTTCCGCTCCGAATTGCGCCAGGGCGGGAAACTGGAGATTGAGACCATCAATGGCTCAGTTGATGTCCGTCTCAGCGGGGCGGTTTCGGCACGCTTCGACGTCGAGACGTTCAATGGCAGAATTGACAACTGTTTCGGCCCTGAATCAGAACGAACCAGTCGCTATAGCCCGGGCCGCGAACTCAGTTTCACCGAGGGCGAGGGTGAGTCGCGGGTCGTGATCGAGACACTGAACGGTGCCATTTCACTCTGCCGCGACTGAACGTTTATTCCGAAAAACGAACCGGTCGTCACATTCTCGGCGGGCCAAATTTGGTACCCTTGCGGCTCACTTGCAGGGGTTTTGAATGATGGCCAAACTGGCAAAAATTGCACTGTACCTGGTCGCCGGAATGACCGGTATGTTTGTTATCGGTGCCATAGCGCTCAATCTGTTCTTCGATCCCAATGACTTTCGGGACGAAATTTCCCAACAGGTCCAGAAAACGACCGGGCGTGAGCTTACGATCGAGGGTGAGTTGTCCGTGAGTGTTTTCCCCTGGCTGGCCGTGGAAATCGGCGCAACCACGCTCGGTAATGCGCCAGGATTTGGTGATGAGCCGTTCGTCCGTTTTGATAACGCCAGCCTGAGTATCGAGTTTATGCCGTTGGTGCTTCGTCAGGAGATTTCGATTGGGGCGGTATCCCTGGACGGATTTAAGGCCAATCTTTCGGTCGCCAGCGATGGCACGACAAACTGGGACGACCTGGGCTCGGCCGACGCAGCACCGGCGCCACAAGAAGAGGCCGGATTGACGGTCCAGTCACTTGATATAGCGAACATTCGTCTTGCCGACGCCAACGTCACGTATTCGGACGCTCAATCCGGAAGCCGCTATGCGTTGACCGATCTGACGGTGGGCACCGGTCGCATCGTGGCGGGTGAGCCTTTCGACCTCGATGTCGATTTTTCCTTCGCGGCCACGCCCGGTGAACTGGGTGGCTCGCTGGCGATTCGCGGCCGCATAACCCTGGCCGAGTCGATGCAGCAATTGTCGGTCGCCGATCTGAAAATCTCCGGTGAGCTGCGCGGCATTGTCAGCCAGCCGACCGACCTCAATCTTGAGGCACGCGGGATCGATGTGGACATGGCCGGGCAGTCGCTGAGCCTGGGGGAAATTGATCTTTCGATTCTGGGTCTCAATATGGGTGCCGACGTCGAGCGATTCTCCTACGCCGGTGATCCAGCCATTACGGCGGCCTTGCGCGTCTCGGACTTTTCGCTGAAGGAACTGATGCAAACGCTGGATATCGAGGCGCCAGTCACCGCGGATCCGAATGCGATGACGACGGTATCGTTTCGTGGCAAAGCGCAACTGGCTGGGGATAGCCTGTCGCTGAGTGACATGGAGCTGGTACTTGATGACACGACCATGAAGGGAGTGCTGGCAGTACCGTTGGGCGAGGGGGGGTTGCTGACCTTTGAGCTGGCGGCCGACAGCATCAACCTGGATAACTACATGGCGCCCGCCGACGCGGCCGTGGCGGCTGAGGATACGGCGGATGCGGCCGACGTTGAGATTCCGGTGGAGTTGATTCGGGCCCTGAATGCGAGCGGTAAGCTGCGACTGAACGAAGCCTTTCTCGGTCCGATGACGTTCACGAACTTGCAGCTCGGCATCAACAGTGCGGAGGGTCGCCTGCGACTGCAGCCGATAACGGCCGAGTTTTTTGAAGGTACCTACAACGGTGATGTGCGCATCGACGCGTCCGGTGCGACACCGGTCTTGTCGGTCAATGAACGCATTAGCGGTGTCAACCTGCAGGCGATGGCGCGAACGGTGTTCGCGGCAGAAAACATCAGTGGCACGATCGAGGGCAACTTCGCGCTCGGCGGTCGTGGCAGGACACTCTCGCAGATTCGCGCGGATCTGAATGGAACCATGTCTCTCGAGCTGGCCAACGGAGCATTGGAAGGAACGGATGTCTGGCATCAGCTGCGCACCGCGCGTGCGTTGTACAAACGCGAGGAAGCGCCGGAGCCCGTCTTGCCGCCACGCACTGAATTCACCGCGATCCAGGTAACCGGCACGGTGACCGACGGTGTGTTTGCGAATGATGATTTGCTGGTGGAGATGCCGTTCCTGCGAATCACCGGCAAGGGCACGATCGATCTCAATAGCACGGACATACGCTATTCGGTGCAGGCGCGTGTGCTCGATAAACCCGAGTTCGTGAGCGATGTGAGTGAGGATGAAATGGCCGATTTCACGGAAGCACTGATCCCGATCAAGGTGCGTGGAACGCTGGCATCACCAAGTTTCAGCCCGGACATCGAGGCGATGTTCAGGAAGGAAGTTGAAGATGCTCTCGAGAAAAAATCCGACGAGCTTAAAAATGACCTGTTCAACCGCTTGCTGGGAAACGATTCGGCAGACGAATCTGCAACTAAAGATGGCACTGCAGGGGAACCAAAGAAAGAGGAAAAGATCGAAGACCAACTTAAGAACAGCCTTAAGGATCTCTTTAAGAACTAGGAACGATGTTTACTTTCGACCGAAAAATTCGAATTGTCTTGTTGGCGCTGGCGTTGTTGTTGACCGCGGTGACCGCGCGTTCGGCCGATTTGCGGGGCGTGACGGTAGAGCTGGAGGACGGGCATTATTTCCTTAAGTCCGAGTCCTGGTTGGATGCATCTGTCGAAGAAATATACCAGGTGCTCACGGATTACGCGCTGTTCGTACAAATCTCGAGTGGTTATGTGGAGAGTCACAACACGGAGGCGGCAGAAGACGGTAAGCCGGGTTTCTACACCCGCATGCAGGGTTGCGTGCTGGTCTGGTGCAAGGCGTTCGAACGATCCGGGTACCTGACCTTGCAGCCGACGAGTCATATCGTGGCCCTTGTCGATCCGGAGGTGAGTGATTTCGATTACAGCCGGGAGAGCTGGGAGTTAGTCGCCGAGAATGAGGGCACCGTGATGATCTACCATTTTGAAATGGATCCTGGTTTCTGGGTGCCGCCGGTGATCGGTCCGTTCTATATAAAGCGTACGCTCGTACGTGGTGGCGAGGATGCCATCCAGCGTATCGAGGCACTCGCGCAGGGTCTCGATCCGGACAACTGATCGGTGGATGATTTTTCCGAGCGATTAATCACCTGGTTCGATGCTCACGGGCGCAAGGATTTGCCCTGGCAGGATAATCCCACCGCGTACCGGGTGTGGATCTCCGAGATCATGTTGCAGCAAACCCAGGTGACGACGGTCATTCCCTATTACCTGCAATTCATGCACTCGTTTCCGACGCTGGGGCAGCTCGCGGATGCGCCAGTGGATGCCGTGCTGCATGACTGGTCCGGGCTGGGTTACTACGCACGCGCACGCAACCTGCACAAGGCCGCGATCATTATCAGGGATCGGTATGACGGACAGTTTCCGATGCAGATGGACGCGGTGCTGGACCTGCCCGGAATCGGGCGTTCAACCGCAGGCGCGATTCTGGCACTGGTGGGCCAGCAGCAACATCCGATTCTCGATGGTAACGCCAAGCGCGTGCTGGCGCGCTATCACGCGGTCGCCGGTTGGCCGGGCTCGACGCCAGTAGCAAAAGAATTATGGGCCTTCGCGGAAACGCACCTGCCTGATCAGCGTATCGATGACTACACGCAGGCGATCATGGATCTTGGCGCGACACTTTGTACGCGTACCCAGCCGCGCTGCGCGAGTTGCCCGTTGAGCGCTGCTTGTGAGGCGCACGCGCTGGGTTGCGAAACAGACTACCCGGGCAAGCGTGCGAAGAAAGCCAAACCACTCAGGACGACGCACATGCTGCTGGTCTGCCACGCTGGCGCGTTGTATTTGGAGCAACGACCACCCAGCGGTATCTGGGGTGGCCTCTGGAGCCTGCCGGAACTGGATGACCTGGATGAACAGGAGGCGGTAGCAGACTGGTGCGAGAAAACGCTGGGCGCGACGGCGACGGAGGTTGAGCACTGGGGCACCGTCCGCCACAGTTTCAGCCACTACGATCTGGACATAAAGCCAATAGTGGTAAAGCTCAAGTCCACGTCAGCCGAAGTGGAGGATACCCAGCAACCGGACACCGATCGTCACCGTCTCAGTCACTACGATCCGGATTCAAAGCCGATCGCCGTACAGCACAGGTCCGCGCCGGGCGAAGTAGCGGACACCGAGCAGTCCCTCTGGTATACACTGGCGGACCCGCCGGGTATCGGACTGGCCGCGCCGGTGAAGGCCCTGATTGAACGTCTGGATATCACAGGAAGCCCTGCATGACCCGTACTGTAAATTGCATTTTGCTCAAGAAGGAAGCCGAAGGCCTGGACTATGCGCCCTACCCCGGCGAGCTGGGCCAGCGAATCTACGACAACGTGAGCAAGGAAGCCTGGCAACGCTGGGTCGGCCACCAGACGATGCTAATCAACGAATACCGCCTGACACCGATTGAACCGGAAGCCCGCAAATTCCTGGAAACAGAAATGGACAAATTCTTCTTCGGTGAAGGCTCCGCCTCTCCAAAGGAATACGTCCCCACCTGAAACCACGCCCCCGCGCCAAAATAAAGTTACGCCCAAATTTAAAGAAGACCGCTCCTGTAGGAGCGCAACCTGATGCGCGACCAACCCCACCGAATCGCATCCCCCCAACAACCCCAAAATTTCAACCAACCGGCAACACGGTAGTCTTACGCACCGTCCGAATAGCGACACTGGAATTCACCCGCGCCACCCCCGGCAAGCGCGTCAACGCATCGTTATGCAGTCGCTCAAAATCCGCCATATCCGACACCACCAGCCGCAACAAATAATCAAACTCCCCGGTCATCAAATAACACTCCATGATCTCCGGAATATCCTGCACCGCTGCCTCAAAAGCCGCCAACTCACTCTGCTCTTCCCGCCGCAACACAATATGAACAAAAACCGTCCCACCCAAGCCAACCTTTTTCTGATTCAAAAGCGCGACATAGCCCTCAATAAACCCGGCCTGCCCAAGTCCGCGAACACGCCGCAGGCAAGCGGACTCCGAAAGACTCACAAGCTCGGCCAGATCAACGTTGCTTATCCGCCCATCCCGCTGCAGCTCTGTGAGTAGTTTTCTGTCGGTTCTATCGAGTTTCATAGTGGAATATTGCGCTAAAAAGCAAATTTAGCGCAGAAACCGCCAAAATACCAGCTAACGACTAGTGATTCCGCAAACCAATTGCGTCAATTCGCAGGTATCCTTTCGGTCTCTGATGTAACTAATTTGCCGGGGGGCGAGCCAGATGAAGATCGGTGTACCTAAAGAAGTAAAGATTCTCGAATATCGCGTGGGCATGGTCCCGGCGGGCGTTAAGGAACTCGTTCACGACGGCCACGAAGTGCTGGTTGAAACCAACGCCGGTGCCGGCATCGGCATGATGGATGCGGATTATGAAGCCGCAGGCGCGACCGTTGTCGCCACCGCGAAAGAAGTGTTCGACGGCGCGGACCTGATCGTGAAGGTCAAAGAGCCGCAAATCTACGAATGCGAGATGCTGCGTGGCGACCAGGTGTTGTTCACCTACCTGCATCTGGCCGCAGACCCCAAACAGGCGAAAGCACTTGTGGACTCAGGCACAACGGCGATTGCCTACGAAACAGTGACGGCGGCAGACGGCTCGCTACCCCTGTTGACACCCATGAGTGAAGTCGCAGGCCGCTTGTCGATCCAGGCTGGCGCATTTGCATTGCAAAAAGCCAACGGCGGACGCGGTGTACTGCTCGGTGGCGTACCCGGCGTCGCACCAGGCAATGTACTCGTTGTCGGTGGCGGTGTTGCCGGCGCCAATGCGGCAGAAATGGCAGTTGGCTTGGGAGCGGAAGTAACCATCCTCGATCGCTCCGTGCCCCGACTGCGCCAGATTGCCGAGATTTACGGCGGCCGCGTACGAACGGAATATTCCACCAAACACGCGATGGACACTTTGATCACGGATGCGGACCTCGTCATCGGTGCGGTACTGGTCGCTGGTGCGGCCGCACCGAAGCTGGTGTCCGCCGAGCACGTCAAGACGATGCGTGCGGGCTCTGTGTTGGTCGATATCTCAATCGATCAGGGTGGCTGCTTCGAAACCAGCCGACCGACCACACACGCTGATCCAACCTATGTTGTCGACGATGTCGTGCACTATTGCGTCACCAACATGCCGGGCGCAGTGCCGCGTACATCAACGTTTGCATTGACCAACGTAACGTTGCCGTTTGTGAAGTCACTGGCGAATCTCGGCTGGCGCGAAGCGTTGTCCAAAGACCTGCACCTGGCACAGGGCCTGAACGTGCATGCCGGTCATGTGAATTACGAAGCGGTGGCACACGATCTTGGCTACGATTATTTATCGGCTGCGGACGCGTTAAAAGCCGCCTGATTCTGCACGCATAAGCGAAGAGGAAAAACCGGCCAACAACGCCCGATCAGGTTCGCACTTGATAGCATAAAAAAACCGGGCGCTTGCCCGGTTTTTTCTATCCAAAAAATTGAGTCGCCGCTATAGCGAAACGCCGGCTACCCCGCGGTGGAATCCTCACCCACGCTGCTATCCGCCGCGTCGACTGGCTGCGGCGAGGCTTCGCTCTGATCAAGCAACACCGGGTTGGGTGCCGCAACCGGGGCGCCTGCCGCGGTCATCTGGTTGCACTGATGATGAATGGCGGCCAGCAAGTCACTGGTAACCTGGCCGGCGGTATCCACCTGATCGATGACCCTCACCACCGTGCACTTCGCGAGTCCGGGTTGCAAAAAGCCGACGCTGGTGAGATACGCACAACGCGGTTGAACAGTTGCGGTGGTGAGCACTGATCCCTTGACGGTGGTCTCGCCAGCATTCATCAGAGACATGCCGCCCTGCGCCTGGAACGTACCATCGATATGGCAATAGGTGAGAATGGAGGTCCAGGCAAGCTCGGCCACGGCAATGGCGCCGAGGCGGTACAACAGGCTGCCGAAGACCAGCAAGGCGATCGGCGTGCGCAATGACATCAGTGCGGCGGTGACGGTGTCCCAGGACGCATCCGCGGATTGCCAAAGCAAAAAGCCGGCGGCGGAGGTCACGAGGATGCCGATCCAGGCGAGTGCCATGCCGACGGTGGTGTCGATGTAGCTTGTGCCACTGTCGTTCAGCTGAATATTGGACTCGGCATTGAGGTCGGCGTCGAACTCACCGGCCTGCACCGCGGTGTGCTCCTTGAACGCGGGTTTCCAGGAGCCCAAGTGCATGTAGATTCCCTCGCCCAGCTTGCCGGTAAACGATTTAACGCAATTGATCATGTCAGTCGGGTGCATGCCGACGGTAAAAAACTCCTCTTCGCGGGCGACGGCATAGCGATCAACGCTGCGCTTGCCGCGTAGAAAGACCAGTGCAATGGTGGCGGCTATCACCAGCAATGAGCCTACCCATAAAATGAGTGGTAATGCGCCGAGATCCGGCGGCGCAGCGAGCGTGGCACCGGTGCGGGCGGTGCTGATGGCATAGACAACCGCCAGAACCAGCAGCAGCAAAAAGAGACCGACGATTTTCTTCGGCATGAGCGAGCCCTGGAAAAGCAGCGCTCGAGCGAAGCCAAAACGACTGACGGCCGCCCAGAAGGCCAGCCCGAGCACCAGGTAGAGCCATTGATACCAGTCGAGAATGTTCGCGAGCTGCTCCTGACCGGTCTGCTCCGCCATGACAATGCGCAGCATGAGCAACAACAACAGGCCGAGCAGGCCGATACCCAATGCGATCAACACTGAATGCAGTGCCGCGGTGTAGGGATAGGGCAGATAGGCCAGTTTCGGGAACACGCGCGCCAGCCATTCGATCAGCGAGGCCTGCCCGGCTTCGTTAGGGTTCCGGTCCGAGTCCATCAGGGTCCGGGGGATTTGCGCACCGCCGGAACCGGACACATAAGCGAAGTCGATCGCGCTGAAATCAAGCTTCTCGGTGCGCAGCCGGGTAAAACGCTGCGCCGCGCCAAACAGGTCCATCACACCGAATGTCAGCAAAAACGCACCGATCACACCCCCCGCGATATCAAAGCCCTGCTCCAGATTGAGCAACGAGGGCACGGTTTTCGCCAGCAAAACGAGGCCGAGCAGCGCAAACAACGCGCCGCGGAGGAACAATGCGGGTGCGATTTTCTTGAATGGATTGGTCATGACAGTGAGGCTCTTTTGTTGTTATTAGGGTATCTGCCGAGTACAGACCGAATGTTCTACCATTTAAGCGATTGAGCACGCAAGCGGCCCTCACGGCCTGCGCACAGGGGCTGCAGGCGGTCTTCCGGGTTCGTTCCGGCCGTAAGCCCTTGACTCTATCGGAGGGCGCCGGTTTAATACGCCGCTGTTTGCCGTGGCTGGCTTCCCGTCGCACAATGGCAGGCAGGCGACAAACAGAAACCCGGGCCCGCAATCGCGACCGGGTACGAGATGGCCAGGTAGCTCAGTTGGTAGAGCAGCGGACTGAAAATCCGCGTGTCGGTGGTTCGATTCCGCCCCTGGCCACCATT
>CAYUOY010000109.1:0-14302 GCA_964446495.1 uncultured Woeseiaceae bacterium
TCATCTCGACAAGCGGGAGGAACATCGCGATGATCACCGTGCCGACCATCCCGCCCAGTACCACAACCATGATCGGCTGCAACAGCGAAACAAGCGCCGCCACCGCCACATCCACTTCCTCGTCGTAGTTCAGAGTTCTGGAATCGCCTCTATCGCGGGGGTCCGAAGCAGGATTCCAACCATCCCCTTCGCGTGCTATCACCTGCACATCACCAAACTCGAAACCATGCGGCTCAAGGCGATAGCCGCGATCACCCAGCGCCCGAATGGTGTCCTGTGGGAGCGGTCGTGTAACACTGTAGGTCACCAGGTCGGGCGGCAATAACTGGTGATGAAAACGGGTCGCGCCAACGGCTTCCAGTGGTGTCATACCAAAGTCCAGAATATTGGTGATGGTCTGGAAGACGGATGTAAATATCGTCGACCCGCCCGGCGTGCCGATGACCATTTCCACTTCATTGTTCTTCAACAGCATTGTCGGTGACATTGACGACAGCATCCGCTTCCCTGGCTGTATCTCATTGGCCGTATTGCCAACTACGCCGAAGACATTGGGTACACCCGGCTTGACGCTAAAGTCATCCATTTCGTTGTTCAGCAAAAACCCGGCACCTTCCACGACGACACCACTACCAAAATACCAGTTGATCGTATAGGTGTTTGATACCGCGTTACCCCACTGGTCGACAATGGAATAATGGGTGGTGTCCGGCGATTCCAGTCCCGGTTCTACGCCATCGAGTGCCGATATTTGATCCGGATTTATCTCAGTGGCCCTTCGTGCGATGTACTCTTCGCTAATTAGCTCGCCAAGATCAATATCGACAAAAGACGGGTCACCCAGGTATTCAGCACGATCGGCGAAGACCCGCTTCTCCATCTCGGCCACCAGGTGAATATACTGCGGTGAGTTATGCGGCAGGCCTTCAAAATCATGTTGCAGATAGTCTTTCATTTTCAACAGTTGAATGACGGCAAAGCCCCCGGAACTGGGCGGTGGAGCAGAGACGATTTCATAGCCCCGCCATTGGGCACGTAACGGTTCGCGCCAGATGGCCTGGTAGTTTTCCAGATCGTCGGCGGTAATCAGGCCATTGCTTTTGTCCATTTGAGCAACAATCAGACGTGCCGTCTCGCCATGATAAAAATCCTCTGCGCCGAAATCAGCAATACGCCGCAGTGTGTTCGCCAGTTCCGGCTGCTTGAACAATTCACCACTCTGTATCCTGGCAAAATGCGCATTGAAATTCGTTCGATCTCCAAACCAGTCGATCACATTGCGAACATCATCGACGAGAACATCAGCAGGAATAAACCCGTCTTCTGCCAGCTCTACAGCCGGCATCACCACATCCTTCCATGGCAGCCTGCCATAGCGCTTATGTGCCTCCCAAAGTCCTGCCACCGTTCCCGGAACACCCGCCGCCTGACCACCAATCAAACTGGCCTTATCGATCACATCGCCATTCTCGTCGAGATACATATCCTTATGTGCGGCCATCGGTGCCGTTTCGCGGTAATCGAGAAATGATGTTTCTCCATCCATGTGTATCAGCATGAAACCGCCGCCACCGATGTTCCCGGCATCAAAAAAGGTTACGGCTAGTGAAAAGCCGGTTGCCACGGCGGCGTCGACCGCATTGCCGCCCGCGCGCAGAATATCTTCACTGATTTGTGCACCGTATTGGTCGGGTATCGCGACGGCGGCAGTTCGGGTTGTCGCTGTTTGCGAGCCGTCGGACGAAACGGTGGCGTTTCGTTGCTCAGCGGATGGACTGCAACCCGAGATCAGCAACAGACAAAACAGAATCGTTGCGGAAGTCTTCATTGTCGTCATGTTTGATATCCATCGATCGGCCAGGGCTGTCAGGGACCGGGGTGCTACGGATCCGTGCAGTGCGGTCTGTTTCTGAGACCCGCTGCGAGTACGTCCATGTAAGCTCGGGCCCCGCATCCATGCGGGGCCCGGTCTCAGAAACAGACCGCACTGCACGAATCCTTGATTGTGGCACTCAGGATAGTAGGGCGGTAGTGGTTTTTAATCCACCGGGAATTACAGGCCCTCGATGCCTTCGTTGGTGATGGCGGGCAGGCAATTGACTTCAGTGATTTCGGCGGTGTCCGAGAAGCGGAAATATTTGGTGGTTTTCCATTCGCCCTCCCAGTTGATCGGGTCGGTGAAGGTCATCTCGATGCGCATTGTCTTGCCCGCGTCGGCGACGGTGAAGCGTTCCTCGATAAATAGTTCTTCGCTCATGGGAATGCCCTGTTGCATCCAGTGGCGTTCTGGTTCCAGGCCATTGGTGGTGACGACCAGTGTGTCATCTTCCCAGTGGCCAATCGAGTCACCCTGGTAACTGGGGATCAGGTAGTCGTATTCCGTGTGGTCGCGGCCATCGAGGAAAATCATACGCAGTCCGTTGTCGAAGCCGCTGATCATGACGATGATCGTTGGGTATTGCATGATCATTAGCGGCCAGACGCGGGTCATCATTCTGGGCATTCCCGGGGGAAAGCACAGGCCGGCATCGTCGCGGAAGGTTTTTCCCGCGGCGAATGCCTTTTGTTTTTCTTCGTAGAGAGCGGCTGCTTCCGGTTTTAGTTTCGGTAGCGGGAAGAACTCGTAACCACCGGTTGCTTCATTTTCCGGCCAGCGGAAATTGGTCGTCCAGGTGCCGGTTAGATCAAATGGCGCTGCCGGGCGCGGAAAAGCGAGGTTGGCGGGCGCCAGCGCGTTGAGTTGTTCGCCATCGTCATTCAATACGGGGCCGTTCGCGTCATCGCCGGCCCATGCCGGCGCGAGTGGAGCTAGCTGGGCGCCCATCATCAGCAACAGGATGAGGGCTCTGGTTGCCATTTTTCGCACCATCACTGTTCGCCCACTGTGGTGCCGTCCTCGAGCGTCGCACCTTGCAGTCGGCCACCCGGTTGACCGCTTTTCATCGGATTCGCATGAATGGTTACGTGATCGCCAACCTTGAGCATCGATCGTTTCCAGCCATTTCTCACCAGGTTGCTGGCCCCGTTACCTTCGAAATTCCAGATGACGACGTTCCCGTCTTCGTCTGTGACGGCGAGACTGACCAATGTATGCGGGTTTTTCCAGCGAAAGGTTTCCACGACGCCGGTTACAGCGACATTCTTTTCTATGTCATAGGCTGCAGCGGAGTGATGTGCATGCGTGCTGCCGGGAAGCAGCAGGTACACTGCAATGGCAGCTGCTACGCTTCGAAACAATTTGAGACTCATCGCTTGCTTGCTCCCATGGGTCACCTGGTCTCATGTCGGAAAACAGAGTTGTTCAATCGCCTTTTAGTCGAATTGTCGTCGACTTGTCCGGTCAAAATACATGTCGAGTTTTTTCTGCTCATACATCTGTCGATAGAAAGAATCCGGGTCACATTCATACGGATAAATTTCCGTGTCCGGGTTGCGTACCCACTTGCGGCGCCGAACCGGCGGCGCCTTGTAGTTTTCCGGGTCGTTCAGCGTAATAACGGCTGACAGTGTGTTGCCATCGTCACTCACGCTGTATCGCTCGTGCATGCGCGCTCCTTCCGAGACCGGTTCGCCACGAAAATCACGAACATTGGCCTCAAGGAGCTGCGTTTCTATGATCAGATCCCTGCCGTCCCAGTAACCGTCGGAAAAACCCATAGGTGATGGTGGGTAGTACTCCGGCGGCTTCTTGCCATCCAGGTAAATCCGGCGGACTTCGCTGCCAACCTCGTAAAGATAGGTCAGTCGGTTTTCACTGACGATAATTTCCATTGGGTAGGCGCCCCAGGCAACCATGGCGACGATACCTGGCGAGACGCAGCGAACGTTTGGCTGATCGTAGTGCATCATATAGCCGTCAAACCAGTGCTGGGCCCTGTCCGTGAGATCCATCGTATACTTACGAAAATCCACGCCCGGTGCCGGGGTCCAGATGCCGCCGATATCAACCGGTTGTGGCGGTTGACGTTCTCGGTCGGCCGCCTTGCGACTCGCCGTCCACTGACCGCCAGGTTCAGGGTCTTCCGTCGCACCCTCGATAGTGAACGAGCCGGACATCGATTGTTCAGACAGCGTTCCGGTCAGGCGCCGGTTAAATACAAAACCCGCAAGATCCCGGCTGTCAATCAGAACTTCTATTTCACGATTGTTAATGGTCACGGTAACCGGGCCACCCTCAACGTGGCCAACCCACTCGTCGCCGGAAGATTGCAAAGTCAGCTGGCCGATAATTGGCGGCCCATCTCCGTTTAGCTCGAGCATCCAGTCGCCCTCAGGCGAACGATCAGCCACGGCGGGCACGGATACGGCAAGCGCCGTCGTAAGAAGGATTGTCTGTCTCAGTGTTCGTTGCCGCATTGATATCACCTCAATAGCCCTGGCCGATTTTCCGGCCGTCGGCCAACTCGACCGTGATAATTGACAGCAGGTTCTTGTCGAAGCGTCCCAGGTGGCCTTCGATGGTGATGACGTCGCCTACCGAAATGGTCTTCTTGGTCCAGCCTTTGCGCACCAGCAGGGACGGGCTGCTGCCCCGAGTGTCCCATCTCTGGACTTCGCCAGCATCGCCCTTCACTTCGACGAAGTAGCGAATATGCGGGTTGCGAAACCACACTTCCGTCACAACTCCGGTGATGGTCGCTCTTTCTTCCGCGGTAAACTCGGCCGCAAAGGAGTGATGTCCCAGGGCGGGGCTTTGAAACACAAACAGGCAGACAGCCGCGATAACGAGTGTGAAACGCAGGGCCATTTTCGACTCCTCCTACATTGTTGGTGAGCAAATTATACAATGGGTTCGTACGATCCGGCGATTGCTGTTGCACTATCTGATACTGCCTCCGGCGCGCTTTGACAGTCTTAATTCGGGAGTTGGAAACAATGCGATATTCGAGTCACTTTAAGCCCTGGTTGTTGTTGTCGGGAGCGGTTTTGCTGGCGGCTTGTGGCCAGGAAGCAGGGGATGGCGTTACCCACTCCAGTGATGATGAAATTTACGCCGAGATTCAGCAGATTGCCGATGAGTTTCTCGCCCATCGCCCCATGCCCGGATTTGCGCACGAAATGCCGCTGGCCGAGGCTTATGCCTGGCAAGACCGCCTGGTTGAGTATATGCAACCCGCCCTGGGTCCTGTGGTTGGCTGGAAAACCGGCGGGCATGATCCAGGTCCCGGGTTTCCGACTTTTCCGCCGGGCGGGATTCGTGGCGCCATTTTGCAGGGCATGGTTCTCCCCAGTGGGACGGCTGTCACGCTGGACCAGACCCGTCGGGGATTTCTGGAGGCCGACTTCGCCTTTCGGGTCGGCAATGATTCGATTAACACGGCAGTGACCGACCTGGAAACACTGGCAGGTCTCGATGCCATCATACCGTTCGCCGAAATTCCGGATCCTTATTACGAAGCGGGAACGCGCAGCATCAACGGCACGGTTGTCGCCAATATGGGCAGTCGCATGTCCTTCGCAGGCGAGCCGCTGATGCTGGCACCGACGGCAGAATGGATCGACCGGATCAACAACTTCACTTTTGCGGTTCATGATGAGTATGGCAATGAAATCGACACTGGCACGATGGCTGGGTGGTATGAGCCACTCGCCGTGGTTCGCTGGATACGCGATCAGTTGCAGGAATCCGGCAAGCAACTGCAGCCCGGTCAGATTCTCTCGCTGGGAAACATCGGCATCCTGCGGCAATTGCACGAAGGGTCGCCGCGTGGTCCGGCTTACACTAGTGACGAATTCATTCTTAGTTACTACGGCCTCGGAGACGAACCAGTCAGTGTGACGATCAAAGTAAATCGAGCGCCGTAGAGGCGACAGCTGCTCTCCATTCCAAATTATGAACTTCCGCCGTTACACAGAATCCCATCAAATCACTTACCGACGAGTTCCAGAGTGGAAAATGACAATATGACGGCGATGAAGAAGCTATTCACAGGGTTGCTCGCGGGCAGCATGCTGGCGGTGATTTTTCTGGCGATTCCCAATGCGTTTGCGCATCACGGATGGGGTTCTTACAAAGAAGATATTGAAATAAGGTTGACCGTAAAAGAGCTCAAACTCGGCAATCCACATGATCGACTGATCGCAACAGATTCCGACGGGCAGGATTGGTACCTGCTCATGGCGCCTCCGGCCCGCAACCGCCGCTACGGCTTCGACGGCAGTGTGATCAGCGTTGGACAGGAGATTGACCTGGTCGGACAGCGGCACCCAACCCGGCATGAAATCAAAGTACATTGTCTGTTCAGCGATGGCGAAGCCATTTACACCTATCGATATAACGGTGGCATCAGTAGTCTCAAACGCTATGGGCGTGAGGAACGCTGTTAACCCGGGCCAGGGAACCTCTGATCCATTCGGCGAATTGTACATTCCGGTGCCGACAGAGGTTGTGTATCATGTCGTGCCCGAGCCTGGGCTGGGCATTTTTTTCAGGAGATTGTGATGCGGTTTCGTAGCAAGCAGATTCACGCCGGAGTCAGTCCGGATCCGACCACGGGCGCCATTCTGACGCCTATCTATCAGTCGACGACGTTCGTGCAGGAGTCGGTCGATACCTATTTGGCCAAGGGATTTAGCTATTCGCGTTCCGGTAACCCAACGGTACGCGCGTTGGAGAATAAGCTGACGGTGCTGGAGGGCGGAGCTGATACAACCTGTTTCGGTACCGGCATGTCTGCGGTCAGCTGCACCATGCTCGCCTTCCTGAGTGCGGGCGACCACGCGATCATCTCTGATGTCGCGTACGGCGGCACCTATCGACTGTGCACCAAAGTGTTGACCCGATTTGGTATCGAGTTTTCGTTTGCAGATACGTCGAATCCTGATGATGTTCGTGCAAAAGTGCAAAAAAACACCAGGCTGTTCCTGACCGAAACGCCGGCAAACCCCACCATGAAACTGTCGGATATTGCGGCGATATCGGAAATAGCCAAAGAGGCTGGCGCGGTACATGTTGTCGACAACACGTTTATGACGCCGTATTTCCAGAACGTTTTCGAACTTGGCGCGGACCTGTCGTTGCACAGCACGACGAAGTATTTCGATGGCCACAATGCGACCGTCGGCGGCGCCGTCATTGCGAAGACGGCCGAACTGGATGAGCAACTGCGATTTATCCAGAACAGCACCGGCTCAATCATGTCACCCATGGTTGCATGGCTGACATTGCAGGGTTGCAAGACTCTGTCGGTGCGCATGGAACAGCAGTCGGCGAATGCGATGGTCATTGCCACCTATCTCGAGGCGCATCCGAAAGTACAACAGGTTGCCTATCCAGGGCTGGAATCATTCGCCCAACACGATCTCGCGAAGAAACAGGCGAGTGGCTTTGGTGCGATGATGTGGTTCGAGGTGAAAGGCGGGCTTGCGGCCGGTAAACGACTCATGGATTCGATTGAGTTGTGGACGCTGGCAGAGAACCTCGGTTCTGTGGAGTCACTGATTACGCACCCCGTCACGATGACCCATGCGGCGGTTGAAGAGGCCGAGCGCATACGGGTTGGCATCATTGACGGGTTGGTACGGCTTTCAGTGGGACTGGAAGATGTCGATGACCTGATCGAAGCGCTGGACAAGGCTCTGGCGAACGTCTGATCCTGCCGGGCCCGGCCAGTCTCTGGCTGGGCCACTTTTACCTGAAGTACGGCTCTTCACGCCGTTTATTCGAGCGTCGGACTGTGACCGCTGTCGCGTTTTACACGACCCGAACCGCTACCATCGGTGGGTGGCCGCACATTCTTGCGGTTTGGCGAGCCGGTGGTAGTGAACATAATGAATACAGCGCGTGGCTATCGATTATTTCTGTTGCTTGTGGTCGCCGCGACGTCACTGATCGCTTGCGATGTCGAGACGTTTGATGAAGCCGTGGCCCGAACCCAGAGCAATGCACCGCCGCCACCGCCTCCACCACCTCCTCCTCCTCCTCCTCCTCCTCCTCCACCGCCGCCGGCATTCGCGGCTGTATTCTCTGAAATACAGGTAAACGTCCTTACTCCGACCTGCGCGACGGCTAACTGCCATGCCGGTGGGAATCCGTCCGCGGGACTTAATCTGGAAGCAGCGAACAGCTATGCCATGCTGGTTGGAATAAACAGCAGTCAGGTAGCGGGAACGTTGCTCGTGGCAGCAACCGATCCGGATAACAGCTACCTGATCGAAAAACTCGGCGCAGCGCCCCCGGTCGGAGTTCAAATGCCCCTAGGCAGCGCTCCGCTACCACAAACGACCATCGATATTATTCGCCAGTGGATCATTGATGGTGCGCTGGATGATCAGGCGCAGCCACCGGCTGCCCCGATACGGGTGACTTCATTGTCACCGGCACCGGGATCGACTCGTGCGGTCGCACCCACTCAAATTATCGCGGGCTTTGATCAGCCGCTTGACGCCTCGACGGTAAATGTCAACACGTTCATGGTTGAGGCAAGTGGCGGGGATGGTACGTTCGGGGATGGCAATGAGAATCCGATTGTTGCCAGCGCGATAACCATTCCCGCGGGAAATCCCCAAACCGCCGTATTCGATCTTACGGGCGTTGCCCTGGCGGATGATACCTACCGGGTTCGCCTGTTGGGGTCGGGTGCATCCATTGTCATGGATCAAAACGGCAACGCATTGAATGGCGAGTTTTTCGGGGGGTTCCCATCCGGCGATAATTTTCCAGGCGGTGATTTTAGTGTCACGTTTACGGTGGCCGCACCGATCGTTATCGGTCCAACACTTGGGCAGATTCAGGCCGTCGTTTTTACACCGTCTTGCGCGACAGTTGCCTGCCATACCGGCCCCAGCGGCAATCCGCTGCCGGGCGGGCTGGACCTGAGTGATGAGGCGGCCAGCCTGGCGGCACTGGTAGGAATACCCAGCGTTCAACAACCCACCATCATGCTGGTCGTGCCGAACGATCCCGACAGTAGTTACCTGATTCAAAAACTGGGAAATATGCCGCTTACGGGTTCCCAGATGCCCTTGGGTGCAGCAGCGCTCGACGCGGCGGTTATCGCTGATATCCGTCAGTGGATTCAGGACGGCGCGTTACCCTAGCAGTCCGACCTAAAAGCCTTGCATGGCTTTTCAAGCCATCTTTTCCGGCACCAGTGTCGTGCCCCGCGATCAAGGTTATAGTGGACCCATGATCGGTGGGGGAAAGAGAATGGCTCCAAACCTGGGCTACATCAACGTTGGCGGTGCGCGAGTACGAGTGGCAGGGCAGATGATTCTGTCGGTCTGCCTGATGTTGCTGGCGACCCTTGCGTTCGCGCAGGGTTTGCCGGCAGGGGACCCGCAGGCGCTGGGGTTTTCAGCGGATCGCTTGCAACGGGTCGAGGCCGCCGTATCCGCAGCGGTCGAAAAGGGAGATATTGCCGGCGCAGTTGCCCTGGCCGCACGCCGTGGCAAGATCGTATTCTCGGAGTCTTTCGGCATGGCCGACATCGACGACCGCGAACCCATGCAGGCTGATACGATTTTTCGAATTGCCTCCATGACCAAACCGATCACCAGCCTGGCGGTAATGATGCTGTTTGAGGAAGGCCACTTCCTGTTGAGTGACCCGGTGTCTGCCTATATACCGGAGTTGGGTGGCCTGCAGGTACTGACCTCGAAATCCGGGGACATAGAGACGGCACCGGCTGTCAGCGACATAACGATACAACAGCTGCTGAACCATACCTCCGGAATCAGTTATCGCTTCATTAGCGAAGGCTACCGAAGAGAAACCGTTGCGCGACTCTACGCTGAGGCGGGAGTTTCCGACGGATTGTCCGAGACCGAGGGGGACATCGCTGACCTGAGCGCGCGCCTCGGTGACTTGCCGCTATTGTTTGAACCCGGCGCGGAGTTTGCCTACGGGTTGTCCATTGATGTGCTCGGTCACCTGGTGGAAGTTGTTTCCGGAATGACACTCGCGGAGTTCTTCGAGCAACGAATATTCAAACCATTGGCCATGACGGACACACATTTCTACCTGGATGACCGCAAGGCGGCGCGACTGGCCTCGGTATATACCTCGGCAAAAGACGGAAGCCTGCGTGAACTGGGTGATGAGACGATCGTGGACCACTATCTCGTTTACTCGGCGACCTATCCGTACAGCGGGTCTCGTAGCTATCACTCAGGCGGTGCCGGCCTGGTTTCGACAGCTCCGGACTATATTCGCTTTCTGCAGATGTTTCTGAACGGTGGCGAACTTGATGAGGTGCGATTGTTGAGTCCTACGACCGTTGCAATGATGACCAGAAACAGTATCGGCGCGCTGGAAGTCGAGCCTGGAGTGAAATTCGGCCTGGGATTTGCGGTGAGCGAGGATCCGGGTCTGTCTGGAAGCCCTGCTTCGGTCGGTGCGTATTTCTGGGGTGGATTTTTCAATACACAATTTTTTGTCGATCCGGATCAGGAACTGATCGGCGTTATTATGACTCAGCGTTTTCCTGCCGATAGTGGCAATATCCGCCAAAAGTTTGTTAACGGCATTTATCAGGCGATTGTTGAGTAAACATGTTGCGCGCCGGCCGAAAAATGGCCGTCAGCCTGCTTCTTGCCGTGTCGTGTCCGCAGTCGGTCACAGCCGATGACGCAATTTCATCATTGTTTGCCGATGACACCGTACTCACGGTGCAGTTGACTGGCCGGCTCGATACACTTCTTTCGAGCGAAAAAATCGCGAGGAGTTTCCGTTCGTGCTCACGGAAGATGGCGAGCAGCATTCGATCAAGGTCAGAGTTCGTGGAAACAGCCGAGCGCGAGTCTGCAGCTTTCCGCCACTGCGCCTGAATTTCGAGAAAGACGAAACAGAGGGGACGGTTTTCTCCGCTCAGAATAAGTTGAAGCTGGTCACCCACTGCAGAAAGTCGGATGAGGCGGAGAAAAACATCTTGCAGGAATATGCCGCCTACAAAATCTTCAACCTCATTTCAGATGTCAGCTACCGGGTTCGCCTGCTAAGAATGACGTATGCCGACAGCGACGACGAGAGCGGTGACAACACGCTCGAGCGTTACGGGTTTGTCATTGAATCAGGTAACGAGCTGGCCGCCCGGACGGGTGGTGAAATGTTGCGTCTGGAGGGCGTGCCGCGCCGACTAATTGACGAGGATCAGGCCGCTGCCGTGTTTGTATTCCAGTATCTTATTGGCAATACCGATTGGTCATTCGTGGCGGATAAGGATAAGGACACTTGTTGTCACAACGGCGATCTCCTGGAGCGGTCTTCGCGGTTTTACTATGTGCCGTATGATTTCGATCTCGCGGGTCTTGTCGATGCTCGATACGCTTACCCGGATCCCTCTCTTCGAATTCGGAAGGTCACGCAGAGGTTGTACCGGGGTCTGTGTCTTTCGCCGGACAAAGTTGGTACTGCGTTACGAAAAGTGACCGCTCGGCACAGCGAGATTCTGCAAGCTGTGCGCGAGGTGCCGGGCCTGTCAATCGAGGATATCGAGGCGAACGTGGCATACCTTAATCAGTTTTTCGTCAAGGCGGAAGACGAGGCCGAACTACTGGAATCGATTGCGAAACGCTGTCTTTGAACGTCAGGTATCGGGCATATTGACGAAGATGAGTACGATACCGTTAAGCACGGCGTACTGAAAAGCACCTTGTAACGCGCCGGCACCAAGCTCAGTTTGCCACATCTGAAAATAGGCTCCACCGATAACAGAAAACAAACCGAACCAGATCACGACAGCCATGCCGATCCCCAGAAGTGCAAAGGTCTTGGCCTCATTAAAGCCCGCCGCATCGGCGTGCCTCGCCTGCCACAGGTCCTGAACGCCTCTGGCTGCCAGCAGGCCGGCCGAAATTTCCAGTGCGATAATAATGAACAGCACAATCCAGACCACGGTCGGACTCTGAATGGCGGGGCCAAATGATTGCGAATAGACGACGTGGTTGCCCATTGCGACAGTGTCGGCAACGAAGTTGTATGCCGAACTCAGGTTCACCAGGTTCTGAGCCGCGTACATCAGGCAATACACAGCGACGAACAAAACCAGACTTATCTTCAGGTACCTAACCATAATGATCTCCTTGCTTCGGTTCTTGTCGCACTATAAAGCACTGCCTGGCGGTGCGAAAATAGGCGAGTACGGGCATCGTTCTTACTTGCATAAAGCGGGAAGTCGAAGCCAACTGGAATTGAGCGACCGTCTCTGCCGGCATCGACCGGGCGGTGCCGTTTTGTGAACCGGGTCTCAATTCGGGCAGAGTACCGGCATGGGACGATGTTTCTGTGAGCGAAACCGCATCGAATTGGTGCAAACAGGTGCATCGTGTTCGATCTTCGTACGCAACCGGCCCGATCATTATCTATGTGGTTACCTGAGTCAATTTACGAAAAAATTCCCCAGTTCTGGTTTCTCGCCGGACTTTTCTTTGTTTTCGTTGGGCTCTACCTTGGTTTCGCCTTTGAGCCAACGGTTTGGTATATCGGCCTCGGAATCACGTGTTGTCTGGCAGGTGTCGCGATTTTCTCGGTTCGTCAACGCTATCGCCAAAAATCACCGTCGGCCAATCAATCAATCGAAGTCGACAGTTAGAGAACTTCTCGCCGGGTCAGGCGACCGTGAATCAGGTTGAGTTTCGATTGCCCTGAGGAAACATCCAGGCCAAAAATGCTATTGTCATGCCTTCAGATCATACTCACAGGCATGCTTCAGATGAATTCATGGTATTTAATCTCGCGTAGAATATTGCCACGGATGATGGCCGTCTTCCTGGCTGCCGGGTTTCTTGGGGTCTCACTGGCGAGCGCCGAAACCATCGCCGTCATCGGCACGGGCGACGTTGCGCGTGCACTCGGACCGGAATTCGCTGCTCTCGGACACAAAATCGTCTATGGGTCACGCGACCCATCACAACAGAAAGTGATCGATCTGGTGACGAGAACCGGGCACGGGGCTGCCGTGACAACACCTGCCGAGGCGGCGGGTGCTGCCAGCATAATAGTACTTGCGGTGCCTGGCATGGTGGTGCAAACGGTAACGGAAGGGCTCGGCGACCTGTCCGGCAAAATCATCATCGACCCGACCAACCCGCTGGGCCGGGATGATAGTGGCTTCTTCATCCATCGTGTCAGCACCTCCAATGCAGAGATCATCCAGGCCGCCGCTCCGGGAGCATCAGTGGTCAAGGCATTCAATACGGTGAACTGGACAACGATGATCGACCCCGAATCGACTGGAGGGCCGGTCACGATACCGCTGGTGGGCGACAGTAAAGCAGCGAAAGCCAGGGTGGCGAAACTGGCCGTCGGTCTGGGCTTTGAAACCATCGATCTCGGACCGCTTCGTCATGCAGGCTATGTAGAGGGTATGCTGATTCTTTGGATAAATAATCGATTCGTCGAGGGAGAATCTTTCGAATACCACCTGCGCAAGGTGCCGAAGGAGTAATGACCTGGTCAGATAGATTGCGAAAATCGATTGTCAGATGCGATGCCGGACAGATATCGATCAAAAACCATCGCAATGCTGCGCAACAGCAGACGACCTTTCGCCGTCACGCCAATGGCGTTGTCGGTGATAACAATCAGGCCATCGGCAGCAAGTCCCTGTAGTTGTTCGAGTTCCGCTGAAAAATAGCGTTGAAAATCGATTGACCAGGATTTATTGAAGGCGGCGAAATCAATTCCGTCGTGACACATGATGTCCTGAATCACCGACGCCCGTAACTGATCGTCGTCGTCCACGTCCAGACCCTTGCGAATCGGCAGCTGTTTTTTCGATACCAGCTCCTCATATTCAATGGTGCTCACAGAATTTTGTGCGTAGGTGTTGCCAATATTTCCAATAGCACTTACACCCAGCGCAATCAGGTCCGCGCCGCCATGGGTCGAGTAGCCCTGGAAGTTTCGTTGCAACGTACCGTCATTCTTGGCTTGCACCAGGTCATCGTCCGGCAGGGCAAAATGATCCATTCCGATATACACATATCCAGCAGCGACCAGTTTCTCGATCGTGTGCCCCAGGATCTCCAGCTTCGTTTCCGCGCTGGGCAGGTCCTTTGCGAGGATCATTCGCTGGCCTTTGAACCGTTCCGGCAAATGCGCGTAATTGTAAATGGCAAGTCGGTCTGGCTGCATTGCAATGACCTGATCGAGTGTCGCATCGAAACTCGCAACGCTCTGATGCGGCAGGCCGTAAATAAGATCGAAAGATATGGAGCGGTAATTGGACCTGCGGGCGTCATCAACCAGCTTTTGCACATCCGCGGTGGATTGAATCCGGTTTACGGCCTGTTGTACCGCACTATCGAAATCCTGTATGCCGAGACTCAGGCGATTGAAGCCAAGTTTGGCCAGCAATTCCAT
>CAYUOY010000110.1:0-11872 GCA_964446495.1 uncultured Woeseiaceae bacterium
TTCCAACCAATCCACATGCTCTTCCTCAGATTGCAAAATCGAGTCAAACAGATCGCGACTCACGTAATCCTTGATCTTTTCGCAATAAGCAATCCCTGCCTGTAGATCTGGAATCGCATCGAGTTCCAGATCGAGATCACACTGCAACATTTCAGCCACATCCTCGCCAATTCTGAGCTTGCCAAGAGTCTGCAGGTTCGGCAGTCCCTCAAGGAACAGCGTGCGTTCGATAAGAGCATCGGCGTGCTTCATCTCATCGACCGACTCAGCGTGCTCGTGCTCCGCGAGCTTCGTCATGCCCCAGTCTTTGTATATACGCGAATGCAGGAAATACTGGTTGATCGCGGTGAGCTCATTCTTCAGCGCGCGGTTCAGGTGTTCTATAACGGTGGAATCGCCCTTCATGGGGGTCTCCGGTGAGGGTAGGTATGTCTATAGTAAGCCGTGGGGGCGGATTGGCAAAGTTGGATTTGTGGTGGGTCCCTGGTTGTTGGTCGCGCGTCAGGTCGCGCTCCTACAGGGCGTTAGGCGGGGGTGTAGAGGGTTGGGCCTGATTCGGCTGCATTGGCTTCTTTAAGGATCGCATCGGCCGTGGTGGCGCAGGTGCCGCAGACGGAGGCTACACCCAGGGTCTGGCGAAGCTCGTACAGGTTATCAACGCCATTGGCCGCGGCGCGGCGGATCTGTTTGTCGGTTATCGCTTTGCAGATGCAGATGTACATAGGGATATTTAAACGCGAATGAGAATGATTGTCAATACGTTTTGGGGGATGGGGATGGGGATGGGGTAGGAGGTAGGGGCGAATTCGATTTTTTTCTCGCTGGTTTTGTTGGGTAGGGTCGCGCATCAGGTTGCGCCTACGCCTCGCTTATGCGCCCCGCTGCAGTAGGAGCGCAACCTGATGCGCGATTGTAGTGGGCTCACTTAAAGCCGAAAACTCAACCCAATATAAGCCGTCCGATCCAGCCCCGGCCGCAACCCGGCCGGCCGCCGTGCCGCCACGTAGACCTCATCAAAAAGATTGTCCACCTTGATGTAAGTGCTCAGCGATTCAGTGAACTGCCAACTCGCCATCACATCCCACACCACGTGCGAATCAATGCTTTCTTCAGGGACGTACGCTCCCTGACCCGCAACTGTTCTCATTTTGCCGATGTAATTTGCGGCCAGGCTCACGCCGAATCGCTCGTGTTCGATGGCTGCCGAGACGCGTAGCTGGTGTTCGGGAATGTACGGCAGTTCATCACCAACCTCGACATCGCCCCAGGGTCCAAAATTGCTGTCGAACGCGTTATCGAACTCCGCTTCCGCCGTCAACGTATATTGCAGACTCAATGGCAGGTCGAACTGGCCGTTGCCGAGGCCTGAAAACGTATAGCCCGCATTCAGTTCGAGGCCCTGCACCGTCACTTCACCGCCATCGAACTGATCGCCAATCGCACCATCCCCGCCGGTAGAGGCCGTGACTGTTCCAACGAGATTGTCGTAGTCGTTCACGAAATAGATCGCTTCGAAATTCAGGCTGTCATTGCTGAATCGGGTACCTGCTTCAACGTTGAGGCTTTTTTCCTCGCTCGCTGAGCTGCCCGGTCCTGGTGGATTGAAGCCCTTGTGCACGCCAGCCAGTACTCGCCATTGGTCATTCAGTCGATACAGCGCGCCCATTCCGGGTATCAGCACCGATACAGAGTTTTTACGTACTCGTGTTGGCCCATCGTCCCGGTCCGGATCGCCCGTCGAAAAATCCAGTCGTTGCAGGTCGATATCCTCGAATCTCGCTCCCGGTGTCAAAATCCAGTTGCCGGTTCGTATCTCTGTATCAATGAAAATCGACCGTGCCTCGGCACTGCTGATCCGGTTGGCTTGCGATCCCCGCGCACCGGTGCTGGTCTGCACCAGCAACGAGTCCTGCATGCGGAAGCCGTCTTCCTGTTGCAACCGGTCTTCCTCGTCTTCGTGCAGGCGCACGCCGGTTTTCAACGTCAATTCCGTGTTATCAAATTTGAAGTCCCAGCTGATATTGCCCTGAATGCCCCGCGAGAAATATTCGCGATTATTATGGCGTTTGATCAACGCATCGTCCGCGCTGTCCGCGCCGGTCAGTTGCTTGTATTGCGTGGCATAGGTTTCCGGATCGTCCAGGATGTGGCCGATGCTGGTGCCGGCCACGGACCGCAGCTTGAACCAGTCACGCTTGAAATTGTTGCGGTACGCCGTGACCTGTCCACGCCAGTTCGACTCGGACTCTATGACGTAGGAAAGCTGCAGTTGCTCGTGCTCACCCTTGAACTGGTCACCCGCCGAGGCCGCATAGCGTCGATACGGGTCTGGTCCAAAATCATCCTCGGTCAGCCCCAGGTAGGTCTCGTCGGACACCTGGTCGGTATAGCCGGCTTTCAGTCGCAGGCTCTGGTACTTCGCGGCATCGGGGTCGCTGTCCAGTTGCAGCTTCAGCAAATAGTCCTCGAGTTCGAAACCGGTCGAGCCCTGCTTACTGCCATTGGGCCCGTCGATGCGCTTGAAGCCGTCGCTCTGGCTTTGAACCGTCTCCACCATCCAGGAGAATCGCCGGCCGCGGTCGCCCACATTGATATGGGCGTCGTTGGTGCCATTCTGGCCGGCACGAAGATCGAGGTTGGCCGCGAAGGCGTCCGGGATCGGTGTTGAGATCAGGTTGATGGCACCGCCGGTGGTGCGTGGGCCCACGGCAACCGAGGCCGGACCCTTCAGGACTTCAAGCGCGTGCATGCGGCGTTGCGTCGGGAAATAGTAGGCGGAGGAGGCGGCGTAGGGCGCTGGTGCGATCAGTACGCCGTCTTCCAGCAAGGCAATGCGGGCGCTACGGTCCAAACCAGAGCCGCGAATGCCAATGTTGGGGCGCAGGCCATAGCCGTCTTCTTCCTGCACGTAGACGCCCGGTACTGTGCGCAGCACGCGCATAACGTCGGAGGAGAGGAAAGACTTGAGGTCTTCCTGACTGATGATATAGGCGGAGCCTGGGACGTCCTGAACGTCGCGGCGCTGGCCGATGATCGTGACGTTGTCGATGTAGCGGTTTTGGGCGGGTGAGTCCGTCTGGGTGGTTTCTGCCGTGGTTATGGTTGGGCACAGGGCCAGGAGGACGGTGGTTGCGATTGAGCTTCCTACAGTCGCGCGTCGGGTCGTGCTCCTACAGGGTGCTGTCGTAGTGATCTTGTGTCGGGTCGCGCTCCTACAAAGAGCTGCGGTGGTGATTTCGCGTCGGGTCGCGCTCCTGCCAGGTGTGTGGATCTCGTTTCGGTAAGGGCCGGTCGCGGAGGGTACGCCCAAGGTACGGAGTAACCCTGTAGGAGCGCGACCTGACGCGCGACCCGCGGTGTTCCCAGAGCCCAATCCATTGCTAACTACTTGCCGATCCATGAAAACTTGCCACTGTCCCGTCGATACTGATCCAAACGATAACGCAAATGCGAACGATTCGCAACTGCGTTAATCACCTATTCATGAATCCACCGCAAGCCTGTCCCCGAGTGTGACCAATACCGATGCAATTCATCCGCCACTCGTGGCACCATGGCGGGTCTTCGCAAGGGCATCTCTCAAGAAAGGATTTCAGTGAGCGAACAGGGCAGGAAACTACTGGTTGTTGAGGACGATCCCGGGCTTCTTAATCAGCTCAAATGGTGTTTCGACGGCTACGATGTGATTACAGCCGAGGATCGCAGCGCGGCCATCGCCGAGCTCAGACGGCACGAGCCCATGGTCGTATTGCAGGACCTGGGCCTGCCACCCGATCCTGAAGGCGTCGAAGAAGGTTTCGCCACCTTGCAGGAGACGCTCAAGCTTGCGCCGCACACCAAAGTCATCGTCGTTACCGGCAACGGGGATCAGGAGAACGCCTTGAAGTCGGTCGCACTTGGCGCCTACGACTTCTATCAAAAACCCGTTGATACCGACACGTTGCGCCTGCTCGTCGATCGTGCGTTTACCATGGGCGAACTGGAAGCGGAAAATCGGCACTTGCAGAATATCGCCAGCGAATCACCGCTGGACGGCATCGTTGCCTCGAGCGAGCGTATGTTACAGGTCTGCCGGATGATCGAGAAAATTGCTCCAACGAACGTGACGGCCCTGTTGCTCGGCGACAGCGGTACCGGCAAGGAATTACTGGCGCGCGCCTTGCACGATTTGAGCCCGCGCGCGCAGGAACGTTTCGTCGCCATCAACTGCGCGGCCATTCCGGAAAATCTGCTGGAGTCCGAATTGTTCGGTCATGAGAAGGGTGCCTTTACCGGCGCGGTCAAGCAGACGATCGGTAAAGTCGAGTTGGCCGAGGGCGGCACCTTGTTCCTCGATGAAATCGGTGACATGCCCATGCCACTGCAGGCGAAGATGTTGCGCTTCTTGCAGGAACGCGTCATCGAACGTGTCGGTGGTCGCCAGGAAATTTCGGTCGACGTGCGGGTTGTCTGTGCGACCAACAAGAATCCTGCGGAGCTCATCGAGCAAGGATTGTTTCGTGAGGATCTCTACTACCGCATTTGTGAAATCGCGATCGACATTCCACCATTGCGTGACCGTGAAGAGGGCCGCTTGATTCTCGCTCGTACTTTGCTGAATAAATATGCGAAGCAGGAAGGGCGAGCGTTGAATGGTTTTAGCGAGGATGCCAACGAAGCGATCGAGGCCTACGCCTGGCCCGGCAACGTGCGTGAGCTGGAGAACAAGATCAAGGCGGCCATCATCATGGCAGAAGGCAAGCATGTGACGGCGGCGGATCTGGGCATCGCAGCCGGGGATATGGAGCCGGAATCATTGAATCTTCGCGAGGTTCGGCAACGTGCAGAATCAAAGGCGATTCGGATTGCGTTGATGAAGAATTTTGGAAATATTTCGCGGGCGGCGGAACAACTCGGGGTGACCCGGCCTACGCTTTATGATTTGTTGCACAAGTACGGACTATCGGCTGAGGCTTATTCTAAGCGGAGTGTGGTCGGGGAAGATTAGCGAAGTCGCGCATCAGGTTGCGCTCCTACAACGTGCGCCCGTAGGAGCGCAACCTGATGCGCGACCACGATAAACGATCCGATCCGTAACAAACGGTCCGACCCGCGATAATCTATTCGAACCCCAGACTACTGCCGTCGCGGCGAACGCTCAATATACTCTGCCATCCGCCCTTCGTTATAAAGCTGCCGGAAAAACGAATCCGGATCGCATTCGAACGGAAGCACCAGCGAATCATTGTTCTTGTCCCACGCACGACGTCGTATCGGTGGGCGTTTGTAATTGTCGGGATCGACCTGTTGCATCACCATATTCAGGCGATCGCCGTTATTCGTCAAGAAATAACGCTCGACGATGCGAGCATTCTCACCTACCGGTTCACCGTTGAAATCTCGTGTACTTGGCGTCAGCAATGTCGTCTCGACGATCAACTCACCATCTTCGATTCGTCCCTGCGAATATCCCATGGACGACTCCGGATAAAATTCCGGCATCTCCGTCTGATCGATAAATACACGACGCGACAATCCGAACACTTCATACATCATCGTTAATCGTTTATGGCTGGCAATAATTTCGAATGGAAAAATCCACGTCGCCGTCGCCACCAGTCCCGGTGATACACAACGTTTCTGTGCTTCATCCATGCGAGCGTCATAACCGGCGAGCCATTCCTTCGCGCTGTCCGTCATGTCCATCGTAAACTTGCGAAAATCCACGCCGCGGATACCGACCCAGGTGGCCTGGAAGTCCTCGAGCGTGGCATTTGAGTGGCGCGGTGGTACGTCTTCCAGGCGCACACCCGTCCACAGCGAACCGTCCTCGCCAAACTCTGCAGCCGTATCGAGTATGTCGACCGAATGCAGCACGCCGGAGAGTTTGTCGTCTTTTAGCTCGCCCTCAAGCACGCGCTGAAAACGAAAACCCTGTCGATCACGGGTGTCGACCGAGACCTCGATTTTGTTGCCGTCGATCTTCAGCGGCGCCGGGCCGTTCTCAACATAGGCGACCCACTGGCCGTCTTCTTCGACAATTTCCAGCTGGCCGACCATCGGCTCCGCACTGGGGATAACCACGTTCAACAGCCACTTGCCGGCGAAGTGTTCTTCGTGTGCTTGTGCCTGGTTCGCAGGCACGCTGACCAGCATGGCCCAGGCGATGAGCAGGGCAGGGGTAATTCGCATAGTGGCTACCTTTATTTATCGTCTTTAATGTCGTAGACGACAGATCGTGAACTGAGCATGGATCCATCGGCCAGGGTGATGTCTATGATCGACAAAATGGTTTTATTGGTCCGGCCCGAGTGGCCGTGCACCTTGATGTGATCACCCACCTTGATGGTCTTCTTGTTCCAGCCTTGTCGGACGAGTTTCACCGGGCTCAAGCCGCGGACATCCCATTCGGTTACGCTGCCATCATCGTTGCTGACCGTGATGTAGTAGCGGATGTGCGGATTCTTGAACCACACCTCCTTGACCACACCCTCAATGGTTGCCGGTCTGTTGGCATCGAACTCGGCGACGTAGGAGTGATGTGCGAAGCCGGAGCCGCTAAGCGCCAGCAAGAGGATGAGTGCGACAGTGGCTGCGAGAGTATTCAATGATCCAAACCTTGGTAAACAAAGGGCTGAGCATACGAGATTCTGGTGAGATTGTCTTTTGCGGGACCGGCGCGTGTTATGCAGGGCGTAATATTAGGGACAACAAAAAGTTGGCCAGCCGCACGTCGGGTTATGCTCCTGCCGGGGATTTGTCAGGTGGTGTTTTTGCTCCAGGAGCGCGACCTGACGCGCGACCGGCTTCAAGAGAGGCGCGTTAGCGGATTTTGAAGCTATCCGGATTCAGGTCATGCCGCGCCAGCAGTTTGTAGAAATCTGTCCGGTTTCGCTTCGCCAGTCGTGCCGCCTGACTCACATTGCCCGAGGTAATCTGCAGAATCTGCGACAGGTAGTTTCGCGTAAATTCATTGCGTGCTTCGCTAAAGGACGCCAATGCACCGGCGTGTTCACCCAGCGAGCCTTGCACCAGTTCGCCGCTGATAACCGGTGAACGTGACAATGCAACGTTTTGCCGTACAACATTGAACAATTGCCGAATATTCCCCGGCCATTCAGCCGCGACCAGCAATTCCACCGCTTCGGGCGCATACACTTTTCGTTCCTGGTCGGCCTCTTTTGCAATTTCCTGCAGAAAGTGGGAGATCAGCAGCGGGATATCTTCACGGCGATCATCCAGTGCGGGCAGGCTCATGCTGACGACGTTGAGCCGGTAATAGAGGTCCTCGCGGAAATCACCTTCACGCATCATTTCCTGCAAATTGCGGTGAGTGGCCGAGATAACGCGAACATCGATGTCGATTGCCCTGGTGCTGCCGACCGGGCGCACCTGGTGTTCCTGCAGTACGCGGAGCAACTTAACCTGCAAGCGCATCGGCATGTCGCCGATTTCGTCGAGCAGCAAGGTGCCGCCGCTGGCGGACTGGAATAATCCGTCATGGCTTTGTGTCGCACCCGTAAACGCGCCTTTCTCGTGACCGAACAATTCCGATTCGAGGAGGTTTTCCGCCATCGCACTGCAATTGATGGCGACGAATGGTTTGTCTCTGCGGGCGCTGGCGCGATGAATTGCGCGCGCCATTAATTCCTTGCCGGTACCGGTTTCACCCGTGAGGAGAACCCTGGCATCCGTTGCCGCCACCATTTTGGCCTGGGCCAGTAATTCCTGCAGCGCCTGATTGCGAGTAATGATTTCTGCCGACCAGTCGGTCTCAACTTCCAACGCGCCCGAGACACGCATGGCTCGTTCGACGGTCTCGATGAGTTCGTCCTTGTCGATCGGTTTGGTCAGGAAACCAAATGCGCCACTCTGGGTGGCCGTTACCGCGTCGGGGATGGTGCCATGCGCAGTGATGATAATGACGCGCAAGCCCGGCGCGCGGGTCTGCAGTTCCTTGAGCAGCCCAATGCCGTCCATCTTGTCCATGCGCAGGTCAGTGATGACCAGTTCCGGGCGGAACCGGTTCAGGACCGAGAGGGCTTTTTCCGCGCTCTCGACGGCTTCAACTTCGTAGCTTTCGGCGCGCAGGCGAATGCTGAGAAGTCGCAGCAGGCCTGGGTCGTCGTCAACCAGCAGGA
This sequence comes from uncultured Woeseiaceae bacterium, assembly GCA_964446495.1. Taxonomy (GTDB): domain Bacteria; phylum Pseudomonadota; class Gammaproteobacteria; order Steroidobacterales; family Woeseiaceae; genus JAADHU01. The sequence continues at coordinate 8,121 of CAYUOY010000110.1, forward strand.
CTCGGCCTTTGGTGTCATTTAGTTTGTTTGCCATAGTCGTTGGATGCCGCTAGCTGCCCGGCGGGACAGTATGGCGGTTCTGCGGGCATTTGTCTTAATCTGGCATGGGTTTTGGATGAGCGGTGGTCGCCCATAGGGTTGCGCTCCTATTGGGGGCGCTCGGGTGATGGATGGATCGCGCATCGGATTGCGCTCGTGCCAGGGTGTCGGCCGAATCGTGGGTGGTCGCACATCGGGCTGCGGCCCTACCGGGGTGTCGGTTGGATTGTGGGTGGGGCGTGAATTGGGTCGTGCTCTCCTGTAGGAGTGCGACCTGACGCGCGACCAGCCGGACTATTGGCACCAACCGACTTAATTTCCGTCGTTGCCGGCCTGTTCCCGGATCGAGCGTTCAATTGATGTGATGGCCTCCAGCTTCTGCTCTGCATCCGCCACTTCGCGGCGCAGGCGTCGATTGTCCGCTTCCACCGTATTGAGTCGTTGCGATATGGCACGTTGTTCCGTCGAGGCCGCTTGTGCATTCTCAGCCCTGAGCCGCTTTGCCTCGGCCTCCAGCACCAGTCGTTCCTCCACCTCTTGCAGGTGGATCGTCGCCAATGCGATTTCGCCGCTGGTCATCAACTCGGTCTGCGACAGCAATTCGCGCAGCATACTTTGCGCTTGCAGCGGATCGGTCTCCGCATGTCCAGGCGTTGCCAGCACCAGCGCATAGCGCAATTGCGACGAGGGATCCGGTGTCAACGTAGCGGCTGCTTTCGCATCGGAGAAAATTTCTACCTGGATGTAGGGGTCGCCACTCACCAAGTCGTAGATCTCATTCAGATAGGTATCAGTCTCCGGCGCCCCCAGAATTATCGGTTCTTCGGGTCTCGCGGTGCGCAGTCCTTTCAGCCAGTCCGACGTCTGCGCGCAACCGGATACCAACGCGACCAGAACGATCAACGCGACTGCCTTGCCAGACCGAATCGGTGCGCGTAAGTCAGGCACTGGCCACCAACCTCTGTGCAGTGACCACATTTTTCTCAAGTCAGGCACTGGCCGCCAACCTCTGTTCCGTGGCCACTTTTTTCTGCGGGATACAGATGCGGAAGTGCGCGCCGGAAAATTCATCCGACTCGACAAGTTCTACCGTCCCTTCATGGGCTTGTATGCACTCGAGTACCACCGACAGACCGATTCCCGTTCCTGCAACGTGACCGCCGTGTTGCTGGCCACCCTGAAAGAACGCCTCAAATATTCTGGGGCTGTCATGTTCCGGTATCCCGCGGCCGGTGTCTGCCAATTCGAGCACAAAACTCTCATCCTGGCGGCTAAGGCGGATCGTGATGAAACCGCCCCTGGGCGTGAACTTGATCGCATTGGACAGCAAATTGTCCAGCACCGTCTTGATCTTGTCGCGGTCCGCCATGACGACGATATCCTCGATCGTGAGCCTGAGTTGAATCTGCGCTGCCTTGAGCGCGAGGCGCTGCGCCCTGGCGACGGAAATAATCAAGGCACGAACCGGAAATTCCGTCATGGTCAGCACTTCGTTCTTGGTTTGCCAGGCGCTGAAGCTCAACAGGTTTTCTATCAACTGCTGTAACTTCAAGCCATTCGTTCTGAGGATATCGGTGACCTCGGCTTGTGCCGGCTCCAGTTCCCCGACCGTGCCATCGAGAAGCAACTCCGTGCCTTCCCGTATATTGGCAAGCGGCGTTTTGAGTTCGTGTGACATGTGGCGCAGAAAACGGTTTTTTTCCTGGGCAAGTTCCAGCAGGCGCAGTCGCAACCACTCCAGTTGTCGGCCGAGTTTTTCGAGGTCGGTCGGTCCCTTGACGACGATTGGCTTGGAAAAACCACTTTGACCAAGCTGGTTGATAGCTTCGTCAATCTGCCGGATCGGCCGTGACACCAGCAAAGTAAAAAACAGCACCAGGATAATGGTCCCGGGAACCAGTGCGGCGGTTTGCCAGGCCGAGACCTGTTGCGCGCGCTGGGTGCTTTCCTGTAATGCGGCGAGTTCCTGGCTGATGTGGTTGCTGAGTGCGGCCGTCAGTCCATTCACCCGTTGCCGCACCGGCGCAAAGTCGGCCAGCACAAGCTCCGCGTCCTCTTCCGTCAAGGGTTCTTGCTCCAGTGCCATCACAATCCGCCGGACGCGAAACTGGATCGACTCCACAAGGGGCAGGACTTCAGCCTGCTCGGCCATCGGCTTCATCTTGTCCAGCGTTTCCTCGATGGTGACGAAGTCAGGTCGCAACAAAGCCAGGCTGTCCTCATTGCGCAACACAACGTATTGCCTTGAGACACGTTCCAGCGAGCCGATTTGTTCCGTGAGCAATTGATTTTGTTCGGTGGCCGAGACACCGGTAATCACGAGTTGTTCGCTTTGCTCCGCCAGTCGGTCGAGGTTGAGCAGCGCCCACAGCACGGCGACCAGCAAGGGCATCGCGACCAGCGCGAAGCCAACCAGAATCAGTCCGTTAAGCGATCTTGGGCGACGAAATTTCATGCCGGGAGTGTAGCACTGCGTGGCTTAAAGGGCGCTCAGGCCGCCCAGTAGGCGGTGGGGTCGCCAGCGGCTATTTTGCGTTCCCACTCGAGGCTGGTACGGACGATTGTGTCCAGGTCATCGAATTTGGGTGTCCAGCCAAGGACCCGGCCGATTTCGTCTGCGACCGCGACCAGTTCGGGCGGGTCTCCGGCCCGGCGTGCTTCCTCCACGATCTTGAGCGGGCCTCCATTGGCATGCTCCACGGCACTTAAGACTTCCCGAACGCTGTAGCCGTGGCCATAGCCACAATTCAGCGTGACGGGTTCGCCGCCGTCACGCAGGTAGGTGAGGGCATCGAGATGCGCCATCGCCAGGTCCGCGACGTGAATATAGTCGCGCAGTCCCGTGCCATCCGGGGTCGGGTAGTCGGTCCCGAAAACACTGACCTGGTCGCGCTTGCCAACCGCGGCCTCGCAGGCGACCTTGACCAGCAAAGTCGCTAGCGGCGTTGACTGGCCGATGGTGCCGGTCGGTTCGCAGCCGGCCACATTGAAATACCGCAGTACGACATAGGACGGTCCACCGGCAAAGGCCAGATCGCGGAGCATCCATTCGGTCATCAGTTTCGAGGTGCCGTAAGGATTAATCGGTTGCGTTGGCGAGGTCTCGGAGGCTTTGCCACCAGGCGGCAGGCCGTAGACCGCCGCGGTGGAAGAGAACACGATGTTGCCGACGCCATGCTTCTGGCAGGCGGCCAGCAGCGTGCGACTGTTGGCGGTGTTGTTTCGATAATATTTTAACGGGTCGGAGACGGACTCCGGGACAATGGTGTGGGCGGCAAAATGCATCATCGTGTCGAAGTCGTGAGCGGTGAACAGCTTGTCCAGGAGCTCTGCATCGCCCGTGTCGCCGATGACCAGTTCACCGGCGGTGACCGCCGCTTCGAAGCCAGTGGAGAGGTTGTCCAGAGTAACCACAGACTCGCCCGCTTCACCGAGTTGACGGACGACGTGACTGCCGATATAGCCGGCGCCACCGGTGACCAGTATCTTTTTGTTTTTCATGTAGTTTTCTGCTGCCGAGTAAATTTTGTGAACGAAAATAGCCGGGGATGGACAGATTCTATCAATACTGTGCGTTGATTCCGGGCCTGGGTCGCATATTCAGTGGTAAATGGGTGCTGCGGGCGGAGGCAGGTGAGTTAATATGGGGCTGCATTTTGGCATAACAAAGGTCGGATTTTGGGTAGCACTCCTGCAGGAATGCGACCCAACGC
>CAYUOY010000110.1:11972-13730 GCA_964446495.1 uncultured Woeseiaceae bacterium
CCCAACGCGTGTTCCATTGAGCCGATTATTGGTACCAGCCGGATTTCGATTCACATTACCATTTTCATTCAGGAATTCCACACGAATGCGTTTTTACCGGTTTCTGTCATTGGCAATGCTCACCACGCTCAGCGCCTGCGGTGGTTCCGGCAGCAGCAATCCGCCGCCACCGCGTCCGCCGACCAACACCGCACCTACGGTTAGCGCGGGCCCTGATCGAATCGCTATAGAACTGACGGTTGTGCCGCTCGACGGAACGGCGAACGACATCAACAATGACCCGCTCAGCTTTAGCTGGACGCAAGTATCCGGCATGACCGTTGTTCTGACGAACCCGGACACGGCGAACGCCAGCTTCATGGCACCGGATGTGGCTGCAGGCGTGTTTGAGGATCTGACCTTCCGTTTGTCGGTATCGGATGGTGCTGGCGGCACCACCACCGACGATGTCGTGATATCGGTACAGGAGCCGGGGGCGACGGTGGTCTTGTCCGGTTTCGCCGAATATGAGTTTCCGCCGCCCAACAACGGCTGTGACGGACTCAATTTCAGCGCCGTCATCGCCCGGCCGATTCGTGGTGCGCCGGTGCAGATACTTGATGCGACAAGCAATGCGGTGATTGCCGCGACGACGACCAACGCGAGCGGTTTTTACAGTGTGACCCTTGACGGCGGTATCGATGTCATCGTCCGCATCCGTTCGCAATTACTACAGTCAGGCAGTCCGTCCTGGGACGTCGATGTTCGAAGCAATACGGCGAATACCGGTGTGCCATTGAATCAGCGGCCCCTGTATTTTCTGGATAGTGCGTCGCTGAATACAGGCGCTACCAATCTGACCCGGGATCTGCTGGCCGGTACTGGCTGGGATGGAGCCGGCTTTGGCGGTATCCGGGCGGCGGCGCCCTTTGCGGTCATGGATACCGTGTATGAAATGATGCAGCTGGTCGTATCGGCAGACCCGACGATTCAGTTCCCGGCACTCGACGCATTCTGGAGCCCGGACAACAACTCGAGTGCGGGGACCGGCGACTTTTTTGCGGATATTGATACGGGCGACATTGGTACCTCATTTTATTCCGGTGGATCCCTTGGCAGTTTGTTTCTCCTGGGCATGGAGGGCGATGACATCGAAGAATTCGACGATCATGTCATCGGGCACGAATGGGGCCATTATTTTGAGGACAGGTTTTCGCGCTCGGACAGCATTGGTGGAGCGCACTCAATTGGCGATCATCTCGATCTACGGTTGGCTTTTGGCGAAGGTTTTGCGACGGCGCTGGCCGGGATCGGACTGAACGAACCCATGTATTGCGACACACTATGGTCTGGCGGAACGTTGCGCGGGTTCGGGATCGACGTCGAGAACGAAAACGGCGGCTTTGATGGCTGGTTCAACGAATCATCCGTCATGAAAATACTGTTCGATCTATGGGACAGCAATGACGAGGGCGGCGATACAATGAGCATCGGATTCGCGCCGATTTACGAAGTTATGACGGGTGCCCAGCGAACCAGCGCGGCCTTCACGAGCATTTTCTCGTTTGTGGAAGCGTTGAAGGCTTTGCCAAATGCCGAGACGGCGTTTATCGACGCGCAACTCGCACGGGAAAATATCACGGGTCCTGGCATCAATCTTTACGGGGACGGCGAACTAAACGATGGCGCGGGAACGCCGCCGGACGTATTGCCGATTTACACGGACATTGCCCTCGGCAATACCGTGCGCATTTGCAGCAACAGCCAGTTTGATTCGGT
>CAYUOY010000111.1:0-12088 GCA_964446495.1 uncultured Woeseiaceae bacterium
GAAGGCATCCGCTGTGGGACAGACAGGCGCTGGGGGCAATTACCACCCCAAAACTGATCGGCTTTTTCCCTGCCTGATCGATCGATTTGCACAAACCGCTCGTCTGGCGTAATCACTCCCCAGCCGTCGGCTTGCATTTGCCGGGTTTTGCCATAGTCTTCACGCAATGTAATTTCGGTGCCACGCGTATCGTATGGTGTAGCGGACCTGCCCGTTGGGAGCAATATTGAAAGCGATATTTTTCGGCCTCGTTGCGATAGTACTACTGGCGTTGGTGTCGATTGACGTGCGCGGTCAAGATCTAAATGTGGGTGCCAATATTGGCAACGTACCCTGGGAGTTTCAAAACGCCAGCGGAGAATTCATCGGCTTTGAGGTCGATCTCGTTAAGAAAATCGCCGCGCGCATGGGAAGAACGGTCACGATCACCAATATTCCTTTTAACGGCCTGTTTGCAGCGGTTCAATCCGGTCGAATCGATATCGCGGTGTCATCGATTACGATCACGGACAAGAGGCTTCGGTCGGTCTCGTTCGCGCAACCCTATTACGACAGTGCGCAGTCACTGACCGTCTCATCACGCAGCGACGCCGCGAGTCTTGGTGACATGCGTGGCAAGATCGTCGGAGTCGACACCGGATCGACGGGCGATATCTGGGCAACCGGTAATCAGGCCCGTTACGGTTTCTCAGACATACGGCGTTTTGAGGGTCTTGCCCCCGCAATGCTCGATTTGCAGTCGGGTCGTCTGCATGGATACATCTCCGACATCCCGGCGCTGGAATACTTTATCAAGAATAAACCGCACTACAGAATTGTTGAGCGGATCGAAACCGGTGAAAGTTATTCATTGATGCTGGCGAAAAATAATCCTCTCGGTGATGAGATCAACGCAGTGATCAGTCGATTGAAAGAAGAGGTATATATCGCCGACTTGCACCAGAAGTGGTTTGGCAGCAAGCCAGACCCGTTGAGTTCAACCGTGATAATCAGCGAAAGACCGCACGCGCCCTAGTGCAGATACGGATTTGATAATGTGTTTTTTGCACCTGACTAAAAACCACAGTACATGAACTTCATCGATACATTTTTTAACTGGGACGTACTCGCCAGTTCGTTGCCGTTGCTGTTGTCCGGTCTGAAGGTAACGTTGCTACTGGGGTTGGTCAGCGTTGTTGCAGGTCTCGTGCTCGGTCTCATGATCGCATTAGTCCGGCTCTATGCAACGCGTCCGATTCGGCTAATTGCCATCGTCTACATCGATTTGTTTCGATCAATTCCCCTGCTCGTCTTGCTAATCCTCGTTTACTTCGCTTTGCCATTCATCGGCATAAGCTTGTCGCCCTTTGCATCTGCAGCAACGGCATTGACGATCGTCTCGTCCGCCTATACCGCAGAGATATTTCGTGCCGGTATCGAGGCAATTCCGAGAGGACAATTTGAGGCGTCGAAGTCGTTGGGTCTTCGCCACCGGCACGTGATGTCCGACGTCATTCTTCCACAGGCGATTCGGATCGTTATACCCCCACTGACAAACAACTGCATAAACGTCATCAAGGACACCGCGCTGGCATCCGTGGTTGCCATGCCCGATTTGCTTAAACAGGCAACACAGGCGCAAGCGCTTGAGGCCAATCCGACGCCGCTGATCGTCGCCGCCCTGATGTATATTGGCTTGCTTTGGCCGCTGGTGTTGCTGGTCGGGCGTTTCGAGAAAAGTCTCAGGACGACACAGTGAATAACATCGTCTCCATCAAAAGGCTATCCAAAACGTTTGCTGGTTTCAACGCGGTTTCGCGTCATCAATTCGGAGTACCTTTTGAATCAGGATAACAGGTTGAACATCGATCAAGTGCGCGAGCAGTTTCCCGGACTCGCGAACGGGTGGGCATTTTTCGACAACGCCGGCGGAACCCAGATTCTTGCGTCGGTCGTAGAACGAGTGAGTGATTTTCTGCTTAACAAGAATGCACAGCTGGGTGGCAGTTACGCAGTTTCCCAAGAAGCGGCCCAGTCATTGGCGAAGGGGCGCGAGGCGATGATGAAATTTGTCAACGCAGGTCGCCCGGAGGAAATCGCATTTGCGTCGTCGTCGACAGTTGCATTGCAGAATTTGGCCCGCAGCATGGCAGGCCAGCTCCGGGAAGGTGATGAAATCATCGTGACGGTGTCCGATCACGAAACCAATATCGGACCCTGGGTTGGCCTGGAGAAGATCGGTGTCAGGATCAAAGTGTGGAACCTCGACCGGGAAACGCTGCAATTACGTCTGGAGGATCTCGATGCTCTGATGACAGAGCGGACAAAACTGGTTGCGGTTACACATGCATCGAATATTATCGGTACCGTCAATCCGGTAGGTGATATCGCCGACTTCGTCCACGAACGAGGCGCCCTTATTTGCGTCGACTCCGTCGCTCTCGCGCCGCACCGTGCTATCGATGTTCGGGCCTGGGATATCGATTTTCTAGTGTTCAGCCTGTACAAGGTATTTGGCCCACACTACGCCGTAATGTATTGTAAGTATTCATTATTTATCGAACTCGACAATCTTTATCACTATTTTTATGGCAGGGAGAGTATCCCCGGCAAGCTTGAGCCCGGCAATGCCAATTACGAACTCGCCTATGCGTCTACCGGCATTGTCGACTATCTGTGCGATTTGGGAATGCGGGCCGGAGCGTCCGGGACGGTTCATGGCAAAATCGCGGCGGCTTTCGATTGTATTGCCGAGCATGAGCGAGCGATAGCGGAGCGCTTGCTGGTTTTCCTGCGAAGTCGCGACGACTGCCGGATTATCGGGCACGATCACGGCGATCATCCGGATCGGGTGCCTACGATCAGCTTCCGCTTTCACGGCCGCGATGCCGCAGACCTCGCGCGGCGAATGGACGATTTCAATATCGCCATTCGTTACGGCGACTTTCACGCACGGCGGTTAATCGAGTATCTCGACCTCGCGGATGCCAATGGGGTCCTGAGAGTGTCCATGGCCCACTACAATACGCTGGATGAAGTCGACGCGTTGGTGGCTGCTTTCGAGCAGATACTCGCCTGATATGCCATCTGCAATCGCTAAATTGACAAACAAAAAATTGACGAAAATCAGTGAATGTACACGGCGGTTTTCCAGTGAAGCTCGCAACTCTTGAAGCCCGCGGCCGAGACGGTACGGTCGTTGTAGTCAGTATGAATCTTTCGAGGTTGGTGGCAGTGCCGCGAATAGCCTCCGCAATGGGAATTACGGGGCCGATTTACTCGATTGCGTCGTGCTCGAAAACTTGAGGGATCGCTCGCCCGAATGCGTCGAGGGCGGGTATTATAGGGAAAGCCATTGGCCAGCCTGTGTCAACAGACGATAGAAGGCCTACCGAAATCTAAAACTGCGGAGTACAGCAATGGCACGTATAACAGCAAACCTGACGGCCGGCATGGTCGTTCAAATCAGTAACGGACGACATGATTGGACTGCCGACGAACCCACGAGCGCTGACGGCACTGATACGGGACCCAATCCCTACGAATTGCTGCTGGGCGCATTGGCGGCCTGCACGTGCATCACGATTTCAGGGTATTGCAAGCACAAAGGACTGGCGCTGCGGTCCGTCAGCACGTCGTACGATTTCGAACGTATACACGCGGATGACTGCGAAGAATGTGACGAAGAGGCCAAAGGCATGCTCGACCACATCACGAGCAACGTGCACATCGAAGGCGACTTCGACGATGCCCAACGCAAGCGAATCGCACAGATCGCCACCCGCTGTCCGGTGCACAAAACCCTGGCGAAGGGTATTCATATCGAGGACAACGCGACCTTCTGATTACCGCGAAGTTAGCCGCATTTCATTTTTCACCAGAACAGCCCATCCTGCAGAATCAAGATTGCTCAGTGCTTTTCGGATAGGTGCGTATGGGTCTGGAGAAAAGACGGGATAGTCACGGGTATGAGGATGTCGGGCCCAGCCCACTGCCATCTGAGACCGGTATGAATTGCCCGTGCACAAGAACTGTACCTTCATCCGGCCAGGCTTGCGACCATGCGGCGCGTACGCTTACGACCTCCGTCCGGCCTTTGCCTGTCAGATACCGAAGTCGTCGAAAAAGATCTGTGACTCCGGAACACCAAGTTCGGCAAGCATTTTGCGTGTTGCCGACAGCATCAGCGGCGGCCCGCACACGTAGTATTCGAAATCACGGTGATTCTTGACTTTATTCAGAAATTCGTCCCGTACAGCAGCATGGACGAGCCCTTTGGCACCGTTCCATTCATCCGAGGTCTTGGGCTCGGACAACACTGCCTGCCAAACGAAATTCTCGTGCTGACTTTGCAGTTCATCGAGTTCCTCGACATAAAACAAATCTCGCTTGCGGCGGGCACCGTACCAGTATCTGATGTTGCGGCCACTCTTCTGATGCACGAGATCGTGCCGTATGATCGATCGAAGCGGTGCCATGCCGGCGCCACCACCAATCATAATCATGTCGCGATCAGTAGAGCTCGCCTTGAAATCGCCGAGCGGACCCACCAGATCAAGTACATCGCCCGTACGTAACGACCACATATAGGAGGATCCGGCACCGGCAAAAGCTTCCGGTGCATCGACAGGCGGCGGTATAAACCGGACGTTAAGTATAATTTTACTGTGGTCATCTTCAGGTACATTCACCAACGAATATGCACGCCGGATCTCCGTATCTGTGTGGCTGACGTTTGCCGCTGTGTGGTGAAGCAACATCGCAGCCGCCTCGCTGCTCAGGTCGAGATCCGATTCGGTGAGTTTATGTGGTGGTATCAAAACGTGCGTGTACGATCCAGCATGATAATTAAGCTCGTCGTCCAGCACTTTGAGGGTAATTTCACGAATGAAGGGCGTAACAAGCCGGCTCTCGACTACTTCCGCGTGATGCTGCTCTGCTGACAACGCTGTGTCTGAAATTCCGACCGACATGTTATCGGTAACCTCGGCCTGGCAAGACAGACGAATCCCCTGCCGCCTGGCGTGCTCCGGTATCATGCGAAGATCCGCAGGCGTCTCTTCGGCATCGGGAGAAAGGCTTACGACGCACAGACCGCAGGTACCCCCGCCACCGCAGTTGGATGGCAAAGTGATATCCCCCTTCGCCAACTCGTCGTACAAGCGCCCACCAGCATGCGACATTATGCGCGCGAGTATTTCACCGTGTGGCGCGCATACAGAAATCTCTGTCCTTTTCCTGCCCAGGCCGCCAGGCAGCAATCCGAGAAAGTCTTCCTTGCGGAAGCTCCCGAAAAACAACACGACGCCGGTAATCGCGAACCAGGCCGCGGTCAATGAAGCGATAATAGCCAGCGTGTTGTTAAAACTCTCTCGCCCCTGGTAGTCCATGATATGCAACATCCAGAACACATCGAACAAGCGCCATGTATCGTTGCGCCGTTCCAGAATCGCGCCATCGCCCTGTGACACGTACAGTGATGTTGCGTCGCCATCATCGAAATCCACCCGCCATACGTCACCCGTATGTCGCCTGACTTCCATCGACGGCGCAGATACCGATGTGACATTGCTTAGCTGACCGCTACCGGCATAGTCGTTTTGTGCAACCCGTCGCGCGACTGCGTCGGTGATGTCAAATCTGCGACCGGTCGTTGCGTCAAATAGCCGCGGACCCAGCGAGGTTTCGGCCCGGTACATCGGCACATCGAGGAATGTGAGGAAATTGACTCGCAGAATCGCAATTTCATCGGAAAACTGTGACAAAATTTCGGCTGGCTCAAGCAGCGCCGCACCCTGCACCAGAACCGGGCGTTCGTTCTGGCTACGCTTGTTGTGAGTGCCCTGAACCCGGTCGTGTTCCAGCAGACCCATCATGAAGCCGCTCACCATCCAGATGCCAACCTGAATGCCAATTGCCAGACCAATCCACTTGTGCAGTTTCCGAAACAAGATCATGAAATAGTGGTCTCAGGTTCCTGCAAAGTCGGCAGCATCAGCGCTCGCGCTGCGACGTTTCAGTGTGTAAAACAGCAGCCAGATCCCGCTTATCGCGAAGGCAAAACCGGCAACAGCAGCGATGCGCAACAGGTTGTTATTGATATCAGAGCGATTCTCGTAGTCCATGATATGGAACATCCAGAGAAAATCGTACAGTCTCCAATAGGTATGACGGCGAGTAATCAGCGCGCCTGTATTCGGGGAAACGTAGAAAGTCGTCGCGATGGAGTCGTCGAAGCCGACCTGCCAAAGAGGCAGCGGACGAGTCTGTATTTCTGATGGTTTATCCGAATCGGTGCTTAGCAATCTGGCGCTCGTAACATCTCCATCGGCCGCGTAGTAGTACTGTGCGAGCTCGACCGCCATTTCTTTGTTTATCGGGGATATTGTTTGTCCGCTAACGGCATCGAGCAGTACAGTCGCAGCATTCGCGGCGACGACATAATGCGGCTGGCCCAGGCGTGACACCAACTCAACATCAATTGTGTCCGGATATCGCTCAAGCACCGCAGACACTGGATAGAGATTGGCCAGACCGCCGTCCAGGGGTTCCACGACGTTCCTGACCAACGGATCGCCGTGGATGTAGTCAATGCTGATCGTCGCCATGTAGGCACCACTGAGCATCCAGAACAGCACCTGCACACCGATGAACAGAGCGATCCATTTATGAAGCTTTCGGGCGAGAAACGGGGCTTTCATATTTCATAACCAGACATTGACGATGATTTGGCAGTGTCGCACGGGAGCGCGCAGCGGTGTACGAGCGGGACAACGTTAACCATTGCCCCGCTCACTACCACAGCTTGCTATTGCCATTTATAGGTCAGTCGGACATATCCTCGTCGACCGGTAAGGTCGTAGGTCATGGTGTCGGTATTGGCATCGGTCCATGACGCAACATACGGCGCGCTCTTATCCAGCAGGTTATCAATGCCAACCGCAATGGTCGCGGCGTCGGATAGCGTATAAGTACCTTGTACATAGTGGTAAGTGACCGCATCCATTGAGGCACCAATGGAAGGTTCGCTGGCATTGAAATCATCGCCTTTACCAATTACCTGTATAGCGTAGTTACCGGTCCAACGATCGCCCTTGAAATTCATGGACAAATAGGATTGCTGCCTGGAGTAGCCGCCATTGCCGCCGCCAATATTCCCATCCAGAACAATTGCTTCAGCGTCATCAAACGGCGTAATCTCATATTTATTCAACAGGGTCGTTTTCCAGTCAAACGTCGTGGGGATACTGGCTATCTCGAAGTTGTAGACAAGCCCGAAATCGACACCATTGATAGTCTCCTTACCCGTATTGACCGGCACAGCGGACAGGAAGTCGACATCGCCTGTAAGCGCACTGCGAGTGAAACTTTCGTCTGCGCAGAACTCATGCGCCAAACCGGGCGTGTTGTAGCAAACATCCAGTTTGGTTGAGCCTGGAATCTGCGTAATGGCGTCGGAAATTTCGACGTCGTAGTAGTCGATCGTCAACGACAATCCCTCAATAAACGACGGCTGAAAAACAATGCCGAAGGTGAAGGTATCCGCATTCTCCGGTTCAAGCGCCGTATTGCCGCCAACTGTCGTCAGAATTGTGTTGCCCAGTTGCTGGAATCCAGGTGGTACGCCATCAGCCTGACAGTTGACATAGACGACATCGGCCGGGTTCAGCTGATCCCAGTTGTTGCACGGATCAGTCGTGGTCAGGTTACCTTCCGCCACGCCGCCAAATAGCTCGTTTACGTTCGGCACTCTGAACGCGGTCGCGAAATTGGCGCGCAATTTAATCGAAGGCACTATTTGCCAGTTCAATCCCAGCTTGTAGTTATCGGCGCCGCCGAAGGTCGCATAGTCCGAGTACCGAAAGGCCAGATCCAGATCCAGGGATTCCGCGAACATTGCTCCAGCGAGAAGAGGAATGCTTGCCTCCACGTAAATCTCGTCAGCCTCCACTGTACCGGAAATCGCATCGCCAGCATTCTGATTTGAACCGCCGGCCGCAGTCAGCGGGTCCGGATCTCTCCAGCCCTTGTCTCGTCGCGATTCAATTCCGGCTGCAACCAGCAAAGGACCTGCCGGCATGTCAAACAACTGGCCTGACACATTGGCGGTAAAACTCTGTTGCTCGTTACCACCTGTACCGATCGCTGTGTAGAGAATGTAGTCAAGAAACTCTGGCGTGGTGTTGTTGAAACCCAGGATATCTCCACACGGAACGCCTCCGCTGCCACACACATCGGGATCCAGAGCGTCAAACAGGCGAATGTTGTTTATGACATTGGTAGATCCGTCGGTGCCCGTATTCCGACCCCAGTTGTAGGCCACATCCCAGTTCCATGCATCACCGAATTCGCCCCTGAGTCCGGCAACCATGCGAAATGTATTGGTTTCCTGAAAGAAATCACGATTGCCAGTTTCTGCCAGTCGTTTGCGCTGCAGAAATATGTCCTGACCGGTCGGATTCGTCGGATGGCTCGCGGCGAATGCGACGCCTCTGATTCTCGTCGGTGACGCCGGTTGGTCCGTTTGGCGGTTCGTGAACATCAGTTCACCAAAAAACTCGAGTGAATCTGACAATTGCCGGTTTCCGAAAGCGGAAAATGACAGCCGCTCAAGTGGATTTACAGCATTGAATGACTGATTGAAGTCGAAATTGTGAACGAGGGGATCATACAATGCGAACGATTTAGGATCTGCATTGGGATCCTGGTTGAAGTTAATTCTGGTGCCATCTGGCAACGCCGCCAGACCGCCGATGGTGTCGGCACTACCGAAACAAACCAGCTCGCCGTTAACTTCACTCCTCGGGCAATCGACCCGATCCGGCATATATACGTTACCGGTGTTTTGATAGCTGATGCTAGCCATCAGACTACCCTTTTCGTTCGATACGCCCCAGGTCAGATCCAGTTGAATTTCTTCGCCGTCACCTTCGAACGCTGCACCGGCTTTAACGGAAGCCTCGACTCCGTCAAATCGCTGCTTGGTAATTATATTGACGACACCAGCCACCGCATCTGCGCCGTAGATTGCCGAGGCACCGTCTTTCAGTACTTCGATACGTTCAATTATCGACACTGGAATCATGCTGAGGTCGACGGATGTATTGGCACCCGTGCCACCTGAAACAAGTCGGCGACCGTTTAGCAGTACCAGTGTTCGATTGATACCCATACCGCGCAGGTTTATCTGCGGCGTGCCCCAACCGTTGGAAACCCAGTAGGCGGAGGTCTGATTGCCGCCGAATCCTGCTGACGACGGGAGTCGTTGCAACAATACTTCCAAAGATGTCACGCCCGTCGCTGCAATTTCTGGCGCGCTAATAATCGTAACCGGACCTACGCTATTTAGATCTTTGCGTGCGAGGCGACTGCCAGTGACTACAACCTCCTCAAAAGCTCCATCGCCTGCGGTCGTGTCGGCCGCCTCCTGTGCGCTGACGCTTACGCTGAAAACAGCCGCGAAAAATGCACCTAACCCCGCCTTTTTCTTGATATTCATTTCGTTCCCCTCGAGCTTCGATTGATCGTCGGTAGCGATACTCAGCGAATTTTCGTCGCTGAACGTCGGCGTCAATCCGGTACCTGCCAGAAGAATGTCGATCGCGTCTTCGAGCGGGTACTCGCCAACCAATCGATTCGCCACGCTCTCCTTTACATCGTCAAAGGGGAAGAACAACGTCAGATCAGCCTGTTCAGCGAAACGGGTCAACGCCAGGTCCGCATTTTGCTGGGGAATATCGAAGGAAATCAGGTCGTCGTGATACGGGTTGTCTGCCATTGCCATTCCTGACAATGCCATCAACCAACCTACCCAAACAAAACCAATAATCGCCCGTTCACCAACCCCAACCCCACGCTTATTACGCGCGTGTCGGTTAGACGACTCAGCGACTATTTTCCCCCATACAATTTTACGCATTGCTTAGAATCGTCCTGACTGCGGGTGTCTCCTCGTTTTCGATTCTCAAGAAACATCTCGTCCTACAAACTTGTCAACAGTATTTTGCCGTCCTCGGTACGCTGATTGGAAATGTCAAAATTCTCTCGCAGAGTCGCTAACAATCCGTCGACATCGCCAGCCTTAAACAAGCCAGCAATTCGCAATCTCTTGAGCTCGTCATCCAGAATTACGAATTCGACCGTTGTGTAGCGACCAATTTCTGTCATCGCTTCTTCGAGCGACTCGCCTCGAAAAATCAGATTTCCCTCGCGCCAGGACAATTTTATTTCGATTTCTGCCGGTGAGACCTCGATGATCTCTTCTTCCCGGGCCCCCAGGACTAGTTCTTCACCTGCTGCCACCAACACGGAATCCGGTTTCAGAACGACAGGTGTGTTTCCCGCTACGCCAGAAATCGGTACGTCACGCACACCCACCAGCACCTTACCGGCTGTAACGACCAGTTCTATCTGGTGGTCACTTGTTATCTCCAGGCTGAACGCCGTGCCAACCGCCTGCACAATTTTTCCACCGGCGATTACACTCAATGGTCGCGCCTTGTCTTCTGCGACCTGGACATGTATTTCACCGCGCTTGAGCCGCAGCAATCTGTATGTAACTGTGTATTCGACTTCGATCCGGCTGTTCGTGTTCAGCACGACCTGTGAACCATCTGGCAAATTGACGGTTGATTGTTCACCAATCGCGGTTTCGTAGACTGTGTCTGATAGCGGCTGTTCCACTGCTTGAAGTGCTACCGGTTCATCGCCGGGCGTGATCGAAAACAGTATCCAGGCCGCCGCCAGCATTACTGCAACTACGGATGCGGCCATTGCCAGTGAACGTAGTGGTAACGTGACTGTATGAGGAGCAGGTTCCGGAAACAGCTCAGCCAACCGCGACAATTCAGTTGTCTTGTCCCAGATCCTGGTCATTTCCAGCAATACTGTCTGATTTTCCGGATCGGCCGCCATCCATGTCTTCAGTGCTCGTTGTTCTGCCGCTGACAGACCCCGGTCCAACCGCGCAACCCATATGCTGGCTTCGTCGTAGCGATTTTTCGTCTTGGGCAATTCGTAGATATTCGTCATGACGTGCCTCCGTGGCGCAGCGTAGACGTTATCTGGGCCGTTCCTTGTGGTTTACCTACGCCGCCGCTTCGAGCCGCCTCGCCCTGTTGCATCATAAAATAGGCGCAGCGCTTAATGCCCTGTGCAATATGTTTTTCCACGGTGCTTTCGCTGATGCTCATACTTCGGGCAATTTCCCGCTGGGAATGGCCATAAACCTTTTTTAATATGAATGCGCGCCGGCATTGCATCGGCAACTGCCGCACCGCTTTGCAAAAGAGTGAGAATTCTTCGTTCGAGGCGACCAGATCAAAAGTCTCGTCTGTCGAGCCCTCTGCCTCACCGAAGCCCAGTTCGCGACTGTCCTCGACGCTATCGGCCAATCGGCACTCCGCTCTCTTGATATGATCCAACGCAAGATTGCGGGCGGTCGTGAACAGGAAGGAACGAGGCTCTCTTACTTCATCCTTCCTTTCGATCTGGCAGACCCGGACATAAGTTTCCTGAACAATATCTTCTATCTCTTTGGGCGGCACGATTCTCGATACGGCACGGGCAAGGCTTCCCCGAATTGACATGTAGATACTGTGCATATTGTCTGGATCCGCCATTTTCGCTTCGCCCCGTTGTTGAACTATATTTTGACCACCATTGATTCTAGACGACTGAGGGGTAATTTTCCGCCATGTTCTGCGGCAATCTCCTCCGTCAGGCATGCGGGCGGTCTCCGGACCCTTGAACCGCTGTCGATACAGCGTCGGTCAATGGACCATTTTTGCTCAATATCCATTGAGCTTCGCTGGACCCGGCGGAACAGGTTCGTGGCGAGAGACGGTGTGCGGTGGTGTGAGTGAGTTGCGTGAACTCAACGCCGGGCGATCAGGCACAAAAAAAGGTGGCGAGCAAAGCCCACCACCTCTTTCGATCTGGCTGATTTATCTGAGTTGAGCGGCCCTGCGACTGTGCGCGTTGTATACACGAGCGGAATCACAACTTAACAGGTGACCAAATAACCTGTTCTGTGTAACGAATCCCCGTCCGTTACCCATACGTTCATAATCAGCGCCAAGCTCGGCATGGTTCGCAAAGCCCTCCAGCC
>CAYUOY010000111.1:12188-13685 GCA_964446495.1 uncultured Woeseiaceae bacterium
CAGCCCATCGAAAAGTGACATGCTTTTTGCTGCCAAGCCCGCAGGAATCCGTGGAAATACGCATAATCAGGTGCTCAAGCTAGTTGCAGCAAAATCCGGTTGGTTCGATCCCTTAATTGTTCGACCCGGTTTCCTTTTTTGGGTACCGTCAGGCAATGATCACGCAGCACCCATGGCAATTCTGGATTGACCGCGGAGGTACGTTTACGGATATCGTTGCGCGCCGCCCTGATGGCCGCATCGCGGCCCGAAAACTGCTTTCCGAGAATGCGGAGCAATACGTCGATGCGGCGGCCGAGGGAATTCGGCGAACGCTTCACGAGTGGACGGCTGCCGGGCATGATGCTGTGGCCATCGAAGCGATCAAGATGGGCACGACGGTTGCGACGAATGCGTTGCTCGAGCGAAAGGGAATGCCGACCGCCCTGGTCGTCACAAAAGGCTTCGCTGATGCAGTGGAGATTGGCTACCAGGCCCGGCCTGACATTTTTGCTTTGAACATCGTAAAACCGAAGCCGCTTTACGAGCGTGTCATCGAAATCAGCGGCCGCGTCGCTGCCGATGGAACGGTGCTGCATCCACTGGACCCGGACGAAACTCTCGAATCGCTCGTCACGTGCAAGAATCAGGGCATCGAATCGGTCGCCGTTTGTTTGTTACATGGTTACCGCTATCCGCGGCATGAGGCAGAAATTGCACAGCTTGCAATCGAAGCAGGCTTCGAGCAGGTATCCGTCTCCCACGAGGTGGAGGCACTGATCAAACTCATCGGTCGAGCTGAAACCACGCTGGCAGACGCCTACCTGACGCCGGTACTCAAACGTCATATCGATCGGCTGCGCCGGGAATTAATCGGCGTCGGCAAGCCCCGTCGCCTGCTGTTCATGCAAAGCAATGGTGGCCTGACGGATGCGGACCGATTCAGGGGCAAAGACAGCATCCTGTCGGGTCCCGCAGGCGGCGTTGTTGGCATGGTGGAAGCCGCAACGGCGACAGGACTCAATAAGCTCGTCGGCTTTGACATGGGTGGCACGTCGACCGATGTCTCGGCCTACAGCGGCGAATACGAGCGCAGCTCCGATTCCGAGATCGCCGGAATCCGCATGCGGACACCGATGATGCGCATTCACACCATCGCGGCCGGCGGCGGCTCAATATTGCGCTACGCGGACGATCGGTACCAGGTAGGTCCGACCTCGGCTGGCGCTGATCCGGGTCCCGCCTGCTACCGACGCGGCGGGCCGTTGACAGTCACGGATGCCAACCTGCTTCTTGGGCGTCTATCGCCCAACTATTTTCCAAAGGTATTCGGACCGTTGGCCAGTGAACCGGCGGACGCCGATGCGGTTCGAGCGAAATTTCAGGCGCTCACCCACGACATATCAGTGAACAGCAAACGAACGATCGCGGCAGAAGAGGTTGCGGCAGGTTTTCTCACCGTCGCCGTCGAGAGCATGGCGAACGCCGTTCGCAAGATCACCATCGAACGCGGTGACG
>CAYUOY010000112.1:0-13173 GCA_964446495.1 uncultured Woeseiaceae bacterium
CCACGAGTTCGAACTTCAGATCGTCGTAGTGATCCCTGAGTTCGGCTACGGTTCGCTGGACAATCCGGGGCGAAACACCGGCCGCCAGCATCTGGCGGTACATTTCATCAAAACCAGGTTCACGCATGACCTCATGCTCCCAATACGGCACTGATTCCGGACTGGATTCTGTGCCATTCACTTTGCAATTTGCCCAATCGCTTACGCCCTTTTGCCGTAACAGAATAATACACCCGGGTACGTCCGGCGACCTTCTTGCGTCTGGCCTTCAGGGCGCCATTTTTCTCGAGGCTGTGCAAAACCGGGTAAATGACACCTTCACCCAGTGAAATGGTATCACCGGTGGCATGGCGGATCGTTTTGACCAGCTCGTAACCGTACATTTCAGCGGTACTAAGTTGGCGCAGCAGGAGTAACTCGGGAACTCCGCTCATGAAAGGTGGATTGGGTTGTGCCACGGGTTGACCCTGGAGAAAAACGACAGTAAACCATACCTCGTGTCTCAAGGTATGTCAATCTATACATCGGCATTCAAGGCATGTAGTCTATACCTCGTAACTCAAGGTATTGAAGGCGGGCTGACACGAGGACTTCCAAATGATCACACGCTATCTGACATCCGCCGCACTGGGCCTGACAATGGCATTCGGCCTGCTGTTTCTGATGCACACTCTGATCGATACGGGTAATGCTGCATTTTCCCAAAAAAACAAAACAGTGATCGAACGCTGGATTCACCCACCGATCGAAGAGGAACCACCATTGGTCGATGAGCCTCTGCCGCGAGTAGATCCACCCAGGCTACCGCCAACGAATTATCCCCCCACGTCGAATGACAATTTTACTGGCATGACCGGAGTCCCGATTCTTGCACCGGAACCAATGGGTTCGGGACCGATGGGCTCTATGCTGAGTCAGAGTGACAGCCCGTTAGTCAGCATCGTAAGGGTCCAACCCGTCTACCCTCCGCGAGCGACTGCACTGGGTCTTGAAGGGTTCGTTACTGTGGGATATGACGTTAGCCCTGCCGGCACGGTTATTAATGTTGTTGTTCTCGAGTCTTCACACCCCCTGTTCGAGAAAGCCGCGATGGCTGCGGCTTACCGATTCCGCTTCAAACCCCGCGTTGTCGACGGGCAGCCGACCGGAAGCACCGGCATGCGAAATCGATTCCGTTTCGAAATGGAGCCATAGCCGACGAATGCCTCAAACCGACAAGGGGGTACTTTTTCGGTCGTACCTTTCATCCCGCCAGGCTACGGTCAGAGGTGCCCCCTTGTCTTTCCTATTTCGCGTCGCGAGAGAATGTTTCAATCACGGTGAACTCCTCACCTTCCTTGCTACGCAGCACAATTTTCCGCCGCAATTGCGTACCCTCTTCGATCAAATTGTAGCGCTCGGTCAGTTTCATGCCTCCGTTACCCAACGTTTCCACGACGAATTGTCTATCTTCCCAACCCGAGACTCGTTGCGCAGCCGCTTCTCCCACACGAATCATTTTTGCCTCGCCGAAGTGGTATTCCTCGACCACTGCGCGGTCAAAACTGATGTAAAGATCCCTCTCCGTGTGGCTTATCTTCAATGTCTTGCCGTTTTGCAGGAACACATGGACCAAGCCACCCACTTTAGGCTTTGGCGTGTGCTTGCCGGAAGCTTGTGCCGAATTCAATCGACGTAATTCGCGTACTTCATCGACGCCGTTGGTCGCGCCGATGGCGCGATCCAGCTCCCGTTGCGTTGTGTCGTAATCTTCAAGGAGACTCCAGCGTCCGGACAACTCGCTCGCTGATGGCGCCGGGCCGCTTATCCGGATCAGGCTCTCCCGGGTGCCGCAACCGGTCAGTAGCAGGGAGAAGCACATCACCAGGAAGCATGCTTTTGTCAGGTATTTCCAGCGGGCCATGGGCACTCTTCATCCACTCGGGTTAAGCGAATTCTGTATTACCGCCCCGGTGGTTGCAACGTCAATCGACGACCGCGGTGGGCAATTTGTATTTGCATCGAGCACAACGGAGAGTATAAGGGCCTGAACGATGCTATGGAGCGAGACCAAAGTGAAAACAACCACTGTTGCCGATACCTGGACCGGCAGACCAACACCGCCTGAGTCGTGTCCTGAGGCCGCCGACATCGTCATTATTGGGGGCGGCATCGTTGGCGTTTCGACGGCATGGTTTTTGGCCCGTCAGGGCATAAGTGTTGCATTGTGTGAAAAGGGCTTTATTGCCGGGGAACAGTCCGGACGCAACTGGGGATGGGTTCGAATTCAGGGACGGGATCCCCGTGAAGTGCCCATGGCCATCGAAAGCCTGAGTATCTGGCGCACGCTCGCCGAGGACATCGGCGAGCATGTCGGCTTCACGGAGGGCGGTTGCCTCTACACGGCTCGAAACCAGAAAGAACTTGCCAGCCTGGAAGAATGGCGGGACATCGCCCGTGATTTCGGCCTGTCGACACGGCTCATTTCGGGAAAGGACATGACGGCACAGGTCGGCGATGCGGCATCGCAATGGGTCGGTGGCCTGTTCACGTCCACTGATGGGCGCGCCGAGCCACACCTGGCCGGACCGGCCATCGGGAGAGCCGCCGTTCGGGCGGGCGCAACCCTGATGACGTCGTGTGCAGTGCGCGGTATCGAGACCGAAGGCGGGCGCGTCTCTGGCGTGGTTACAGAGCATGGCACTATTCGTTCCTCAACCGTGCTCTGCGCCGCGGGCGCCTGGTCCAGTAGGTTTTGCGCATCATTGGACATCCCCCTGCCGCAACTCCAGGTTCGTGGCACTGTGGTCCGTACAGCACCCGCCGAAAGCGCTCTGCAAGGAAATGTTTTTGATCAGCGTATCGGCATTCGTCGCCGGCAGGACGGTGGTTTTAGCATTGCGCACGGCACTATACTCGACCACAGTATTACCCCGTCCACCTTTCGTTATGCCTTCAAATTCCTGCCAGCATTGCGGCAGGAAATTGGCAGCTTGCGGCTGTCAATTGGCAGCGACTTTCTTGATGATCTTAAAGCGCCCAGGACATGGGCGCTGGACCGTAAATCGCCGTTTGAGGAACAACGCGTACTGAACCCGGACCCCAATCCGCGGGTGCTTGCCGGGATCAGGAAGAACCTGGCGCGCACCTTCCCTGATCTTGCCGACGTCGAGTTCGTTGAGGCCTGGGCCGGGATGGTCGAGACTTCACCGGATGTCGTGCCGATTATTTGCGATCAGCCGCAACTGCCGGGATTTTTCATTGCCACCGGATTTAGCGGACATGGATTCGGTCTGGGACCCGGTGCGGGCAAAGCGATCGCCGCCATGCTGACCGGCAATGATGTTGGCATCGATCTTTCGGCATTCAAACTCAGCCGGTTTTTTGACGGAAGCCCGATTCGACCGTTTTCGGCTATCTGAAGCAACTCTCAGGATGACTGGTATGAAAACAACTCTGGCAGGTCTCGTCGTCGTCTCCTTGTTCATCTGCAGCGCGGCGCAGGGTAAAGAACCCCACACGATGCGGCTCGATTACTACCACTCCGGGAATGCATCGAGCGAAATATTCAGCATTGAAGAAGTTGTTCTGGAGCCTCTGGTCTGGCCCGGCAATCCAGCACGACCGGTCGATGAGACACTACGTGGCAAGTACGCTTTTGAGATCATCGCAGGCGATACGGGCGATACGTTGTATTCACGAAGTTTCAGCAGCGTATACGGCGAGTGGGAAACGACCGCTGAGGCGCGTCGCCTGAATCGTACTTTTCATGAGTCGTTGCGTTTTCCGGCGCCCAATCAACCATTCGATGTCCTCATCACCAAAAGAGACGCCGAGAACAAGTTCAGTGAAATCTGGCGCACCCGGCTGGATCCCGACGATTACCTGGTGCATCAGGAAACGGCCGCCTATGCACGCCAGGTCACACCGATCATGTACAACGGAAACCCTGCCATCAAAGTTGATTTGCTGTTGCTGGGAGACGGTTATACAGCAGATGAACAGGATCCCTTCCTGGAAAAGGCACGGGAATTGACCGAGAGGCTGTTTGCAACCCCGCCTTTCAGGGATCGAAAACGAGACTTTAATGTTTGGGCCCTGGCGCCAGTGGCCAGGGAGTCCGGAGTTTCGAGGCCATCGACCGGTTTGTATCGGGATTCGCCTCTGGGCACCCGCTACGACGCTTTTCGCAGCGAGCGCTATGTACTGACCGTGGAAAACAAAGCCATGCGACGTATAGCTTCATCGGCACCCTATGATTTTATCGAGATACTCACCAACAGCGATACCTACGGTGGTGGCGGTATCTATGGACTCTACAGTACAGCGGCTGCCAACAGCGAATGGGCGGATTACCTGTTCGTACACGAGTTTGGCCACCATTTCGCGGGGCTCGCTGATGAGTACTACACCAGTTCCGTCGCCTACGAACCGCCCGAAGAAATCAGGGAACCCTATGAGCCGAACGTTACCGCCCTGCTCGACCCGGACAAGTTGAAATGGAAAGACCTGGTCGATGAAACGACACCCTTGCCCACCGAGTGGCCGAAAGCGGAGTACGACGAGCACTCACTCGCCTATCAGGTGAAGCGCGCAGAAATGCGTGAGGAGAATGTGTCGGAGGCTGCAATGAACAAGCTGTTCCGAACGAATCAAAATATCGTGGAGGGGATGTTTTCGAAGGCGAAATATCGGAATACCATTGGCGCTTTCGAAGGCGGAAATTACCGGTCCGAAGGAATCTACCGCTCCGAAATGAATTGCATCATGTTTACGCGCAGCAGTAACTTTTGCAAAGTTTGCAGCAATGCCATCGAGCTTGTTATCGACGAATACTCGCGGCCTCGGGAACCGTGATCAGATTTCGCGCCTGAGTTTCGCCGCAAGGCCGCCTTTCCTGGCCACCTTGATGGTGTTCAGACCAAGCCAGGATCCCAGAATGCCCAATTCGCGCGCCAGCTTATTGGCAACCAGCAGGCTATCCGCACCCTCTTCCACATGCGCCGCTTGCACCAGCAAGACAGATGCTTTGCGGTCCGCTTTCAAATCGACCCGCGCGACGATCTGGTCGCCCATCAGAAACGGCAACACGTAATAACCCCACCGCCGCTTGTGTTGGGGCACGTAGATTTCGATACGATAGTGAAACTTGAATAGCCGCTCCGCTCGTGGTCGAAACCAGACCAATGGGTCGAACGGCGAGAGCAGCGCCGTGGTCGAGATGCTGCGCGGAATCCGTGCGCCGGAGGCGAGATAAGCCGGCTCGGACCAGCCCTCGACTGAGACTTCGGAGAGATCCCCCAACTCAAGCAGTTCCTGGATGCGAGGTTGTGCATCCCGCGGTGACATTCGGTAGTAATCGGCCAGGTCTGCAGCCGTCGCAACCCCGCACGCCTGTGCGGCCCGTCGCAACAATTCCCGCCTTGCATTGACGTCGCTGATCTTGCGGGTCCGATGTTTTTCGTCAATGAGGCGCGTCGGCAAATCGTAAACGCGTTGAAAATTGGGCAGACGATCGGCGACCGCGATGCGGCCGAGACCGAAATGGTATTCAAGCGCCCAACGTGGCACTGAACGATGCCAACCGCCTGGTGTGCGCTTCGGTTCATTGAAGTCGGGTAAATCCTGAGCGGTAACAGCGCCCTGTTGCCGGACGATCTGCAGCGCACGGGACAGGTAATTGGCGCCCACACCCAATTTCGCGACGGGGCTGCCCGACCACGGTCTGAATGACTTGCGGCGATATCCCAGTAATGGCCAGGCATTGGCCGGAACAATGGAAGCCTCGTGCGCCCACTGTTCCGTAAATTCACGGCTCCGGTATATCAGCTTATGGAATCGATCCCTCGCATACGGTCCAAGCCGCGAAAAGACGACCAGCAAATGTGCCGGAATCAAAACGTTGACAAAGTCCAGTTGCAACAGACCCAGTGTATTGACCACGCGCCGAATGTGGCGTTGGTCTACGCCCCCGGTCGGTCGGGGTTTATGGAGCCCCTGAGCCGCGATCGCCATGCGACGGGCTTCCGCGAGGGATAGTTGAATTCTTGCCATTGCTATTCGTCTGATCAGCGTTACTATCGCCGCTACAATTGGCACGCAACAGCGTTCGGGAGGACGTTCATGGGTAAGGAATATACGGAAATAACCCCCAAACTTCAGTCCTGGATTGATCGTCAACAGATGTTCTTCGTCGCAACCGCGCCAATCGCCGGCGATGGCCTGATCAATTGCTCACCGAAGGGCCTGGAGAGTTTCCGTGTGCTCAGTCCCCATCGAATCGCCTACCTGGATGTGGGCGGTAGCGGCATTGAAACGGTCGCACATCTAAAGGAGAACGGCCGGATCGTCATCATGATGTGTGCGTTTGCCGGCCCACCGAAGACCTACCGTTTCTATGGACGTGGCAGCGTCATTGAGCAGCACGATTCGAACTTCAAGGAATTGCTACAGGAGTTTCCGCCGCAGCCAGCGGCCAGAAATATCATAGTGGTGGAGGTTGAGCGGATCATCGATTCCTGTGGTTACGGTGTGCCTCTCTACACTTTTGAGAAACAACGCGACTCGATGCAAAACTATCTCGCGGACAAGACCGAAGAATTTATAAAGCAATATCGAGCCAAGAAAAACCGCTACAGCCTGGATGGGCTGACAGGATTGGAGCCGCCTGAATAGTCCATTAATAACATTAATAAACATCAATAACATATTGGTTTTTAATAATTTATTACGCGGACAATTCTATGCAATGTGAGGCGACTCTGCCGGCCGGATGCGGCTGGCCAGCCACAAGCCTGCGAGAGAACCGAAGACGTAGAGTGCTGCATACACGGCCAGAGTATCGAGCGGCAGGTCGAGAACCCCTGTTGCCGAGATCACGACCAGCATTAAAGGAAAGGCCAGAACCAGACGCGCGACCTCCAGGCGCGCAGCAAAGACGCGCCCTTCATTCAACAGGCCGAATGAATAAAGTGTAAGCCACAACAACAGGCATGGCAGGATGACAGCATTGGCACCCTGCTCCGCGTACACCACGCCAATCCAGAGAATGCCGAGAATGGTCAGTGCGAATTGAGCCAGTACGTAACGACGAATGGCCGCTGTGGATTCCGGATTGAATTTGTGAAAACTCTTTAGCTCTGATTTTTTCTTCGGGTACTGCGCAGCGACGTCGACTGGTCTCCATCCCGTTCGGTGAAACCAGATACCCAGCTTGTCACGCCATTTTTGAGTCCGCACAGCATCGAACCAGAGATAGCTGTATACCTGCAGATTGGCCCAAAACGGATTCCAGCTCTGCAACGGCTTGCGCACCCCAAATATGACCGGTTCTGAGTCCAGTTCTTCCTGGTAAGTGCCGAAAAGCCGGTCCCAGAGAATCAGGATGCCGCCGTAATTCTTGTCGATGTAAACGTCATTTTGTGCGTGGTGAACGCGATGGTTCGAGGGTGTGATGAACACCCGGTCAATCCAGCCAAGTTTGCGGATATGCTGCGTATGCACCCAGAACTGATAAATAAGATCGACGGCATATACCGTTGCCACCACCTGTAAGGGCAGTCCAATCACAAACAGCGGCAAATAGAATATCCAGCTGAACAGAAACCCACTGCTCGTCTGCCGCAGCGCGGTG
Organism: uncultured Woeseiaceae bacterium; assembly: GCA_964446495.1. GTDB lineage: Bacteria > Pseudomonadota > Gammaproteobacteria > Steroidobacterales > Woeseiaceae > JAADHU01. Next base: position 7,613 of record CAYUOY010000112.1, read on the forward strand.
GACAGATTATAGTCCTCACTTTGGTGGTGAACCGCATGCGACGCCCAGAGAACCGATATTTCATGGCCGTAACGATGCTGCCAGTAGTAGCAAAAGTCCCAGGCGAGCAACGCGGCAAGCCAAAACAAAAGCCCCCTGGGAGAGGTGTCGAATGCGGCCATATCGATGTCGAACAAGCTGAAGTTCTGCAGCACCAGGCCATAAAAAATCAAGGGTATGAAGCCGGTAAAATACCCAAAGGTGGTCATCAAAGTACCGGTGCTGATGCTGTTGATCGCATCACTTATTCGATAGTGTCCAGTGCCGCGCCAGCGATCAACAGCGATTTCCACCATCAATGCGAGGACGAAAAAAGGAACAGCCAGTGCAAGGAGATCCATAGCGCAACTCTACAGCGTGGCGTACGACGATGACCGTCGCGCGCGGACTATCAGTGATTCAGGGTAAGCTCACGGCCCGTTACGGTCAATGTACAGACCGTATCAATACCGCACCCAGATGAAAGGCGGCAAATCCGCCGAGCAGAGTGACTACCAGGTAGCCGAATGCCAGCGAAAGTTCATCGCGCTGCATCATCGTGCTCATTTCGAGCACCAGCGCCGACAGGGTCGTGAAAGCGCCGCTAAAACCGACCGCGAACAAGAGTCGATTGTGGTCGGTGACAATGCCACCTTCGGCAAACCAGCTGATTCTTGCCAGCATCTGAACAATGATACCCATGGCGAAACAGCCGAGCAGATTGGACAACAAAGTACCGACCGGAATCACGGAACTGTAACGAAGCGTGGCCATCGTCAAGCCAAATCGAGCCATCGCGCCGGCCGCACCGCCGAAGCCAACCACCAGAAATGACAAGACCATTGCCTGCATTGCCTAGCTTCCGGATCCCGCCGTCAGGCAGATGCGGTTTTTGGCATCGGTATATTCCTGAGCCAATCGTTCCACAAGCTCGCCAACCGAGGGCAGGTCGTCAATGCTGCCGACACCCTGCCCGGCTCCCCAGATATCGCGCCAGGCTTTCGCTTTGGAGGTGCCGCCACTGCCAAAATTCATACTGTCCTTGCCAGCCTCCGGAAGGTCATCCGGATCGAGTCCGGCATTGCTGATGCTAGCGCGCAGGTAACTGCCATGAACGCCGGTGAACAATGGGGTATAGACGATATCGTTTGCCGCGCTCTCGACAATCATTTTTTTGTATTCCGGCGCTGCATTAGCCTCCCGGGTCGCGATGAAACGCGTGCCGAAGTACGCGAGGTCGGCGCCGATGGCCTGAGCTGCCAGGACGTCGTTGCCACAACTCATGCTGCCGGATAACAAAATGGTGCCGTCGTATATCTGGCGAATTTCTTTGACCAGCGCAAAAGGGCTTAGCATACCAGCGTGACCGCCGGCGCCGGCACAGACCGCGATGACGCCATCGACCCCCTGGTCAATGGCCTTGCGTGCATGCCGGACGCTGATGACATCGTGGTAAACCAGTCCGCCATAACTGTGGATCGCGTCAATCACGGCAGCCGGCGGCCTCAGGCTGGTAATGACAATGGGTACCTCGTGTTTAACGCACAGTTCGACGTCATGCTGCAGGCGGGTATTACTCTGATGAACGATCTGGTTTACCGCGAACGGCGCAACCGGCAGCGTCGGGTTCTGCTTTTTGAATTCGTTCAACTCGTTTTTGATTCGCGTCAGCCACTCGTCAAGGACCGGTTCTGGTCGCGCATTAAGCGCTGGAAATGAACCGACGATGCCTGCCTTGCATTGCGCTATGACCAGTTCGGGACCCGAAACAATAAACAGCGGTGCGCCGATCAATGGCAATCGAAGTGAATTTTCGAACAACGCGGGTAGTGGCACTACAGGCTCCCGGAGCTATATGACCATGAAGCTGGCTTCACAATCGGCGATGAGCGTATCGTCAGCTATTCGGCGTGCTTCGCCTTTCAAGACAACCAATCGTCGACGCTCACTTTCGATCCAGCCTTTGAGCTGGATAGCCTCACCCACTTCAAGTGCTTGCCGATAACGTATCTCACACCGCGCTGTAAAGGCTTTGCGATTTTGTAGATACATTACGTTCGCCATGACATCGTCGAGTGCGGCGTAAAGGATCCCGCCGTGCACGGTATTCTGGTAACCCACATGATTCTCGCCCGGGGTAAACAAACCGTGGCAGTAACCCTTCTCGTCAATCGAGAATTTAATCTGCAAGCCAATGGGATTGTCGGGGCCGCAGGCGAAGCAACGAGTCGCGGCTTCAATGTCATCGATACTGGTCATGGTGGTGGTCTTGGTTGCCCGCTTCGAATACGCCGGCCTACGGCACCTGCTGGTCGATATTCAGTTCAAGGTCCCTGACCCTGGCCGTATCAATAGTCTGGCTGGAGAACCAGTCGCCGGGTTGTGCCGTCGGTTGCCCTGATGCCGACACGCGAACAATGACTTCGATGTTCTGGAAGCCGCTGAGAGCTCGGCCGGATATCATCGAGTCAGCATCGCTCAAAGTTACACGCGCCGGCAACTCTGATACCACCCTGCGGGTAACGGCGATTGGCGGAGCTGGCTGAGCAGGGTCTCGGGCAATGATGAATACGGTTGCACCGGAATCGAGCGACTCGCGTGCGGCAGCATCAAGCGTGATGTTCACCGAAATTTCCATGCCGTCCGGCACGGCAGCGGCGACAGACGGTCCCGAACTCTCGATGCCGCGCCACTCATTGATTCGTTGCCGCAAAACACCCTCGATTTCGGTCGGTGGAGAGGTCGCGAGTAAGGTCTCCCAGCGGTCGGCCGCGACGAGTGCGTCACCACGTTCGAAAGCGGTAATACCACCGTAGAAAAGCGCTTTGGGATTGCGCGGTGATAACTTCAGTGCGTCTTCGAAAATTTTTCCGGCCCGCCCGCGAATGGCATCACCATCATGCAGGAGAATGCTTTCGCCGAGATCAGCCAGCGTCTGGCCATTGGAATACGATTCGAGTTCGGCCGCCTTTTCGTACGCCGCCGTTGCTTCGGGATATCGTTTAAGCTGCCCGTATGATCGCGCCAGCATTTTCCAGCCGTCCAGATCATCTGGCTCCGATTCGAGTCGCTGGGCGAGTGTCTCAACCATCTTGTCAACGCTTTGTTGATCGACAACGGCCTGCTGGGTGTAGGGTTTTCCGATCTGGGCATAAATTGCCACCGACACCACCAGCACACTCACAATCGCCAGTGCCGAGCGCACCGTCAATCGATGCTCTTCTCTATATTGCGGCCAGGCGACGATCAGTACAGCAGCCAGCAGCATGCATCCAAACACAATCCAGAGCATGATTTATCCACTCACCTCGTCGCTATCGTCCTCAATCGGCATACCCATGCGATCACGAATTACGCGAAAAACAACCACAAAACCGAGGCCGATCAACAACACCGGTGCTAACCACAAAATTAGCGTCTTGCCGCTCATCGGCGGTCGATAGAGCACGAACTCACCGTAACGTGACACCAGAAAATCGGCGATTTCTGTGTCGGTTTTGCCTTCGGTAAGGAGCCGGCGAATTTCCCGCCGCAGGTCGGAGGCCAGAAATACATTGGAATCCCTGATCGTCTGATTCTGGCAAACCAGGCACCGAACTTCGGAAATAATGCGTTCGTAACGCGCCTGCATATCGGGGTCATCAAAGGCCTGCCCTTCATCGATTGAAAAAGCAGGGATTGAAAATCCAATGAGCATGAATGCCAATACGAAGTGCTTCACGGGGTTTGGCCCTCAGCCGCGCGAATTCGTGGCAGGAATTCTTCCTGCCAAACTTTTTCAGTCATTGGACTGATGTATTTGAAAAGCACCGTGCCCTCTGCGCTAATCAGAAATGTTTCCGGCGCGCCGTAAACGCCCCAATCGATGCCGACCCGGCCGTCCTCATCGTAAGCCGTTTCAAAATATGGATTGCCAAGCTGATTCAACCAGCTCATTGCCGGTGTTCGCTGGTCACGCCAGTTAAGACCGAAAATGGGAACCTCATTGCGAGTGGCAAGCTCCATCAGATAGGGGTGTTCTGTTCGACAGGCCGCGCACCAGGTAGCCCACACATTCACCAGCGCAACCTTGCCCGCGTAGCTCTTGCTGCCTACCATCCGGTCGGCGTTTTGCAATGAGGGCAACTCAAAGGTCGGTGCCCTCTGATTCAAAAGCGGCGAGGGTAATTCGGACTTGTTACGGTCCATGCCGACGATAAAGACCGGAATCATGATCGCAAAGGCGGCTATAGGCAGCAGGTAACGCCACATCAGGCCAGCTCCCCGCCCGGGGCCAGGGTTTGCTGTTTTTCGGGAGCTTTAGCCGTCAGGCGATAGCGCCGATCGCTCGCGGCGATAATGCCGCCGAAGGCCATGATCAGACAGCCCAGCCAGATAAAACGGATCATGGGCTTGTACTGAAGGCGAACACTCCAGGCGCCTTCTCCCAGCGGCTCACCGAGAGCGACGAACAGGTCGCGATTCCAGCCGGCGAGTATTCCTGCTTCTGTCATCGGGCTTTGTTGTACCCGGTAGGTGCGCTCCTGTGGCCTCAGTTGCGAGATAAACTGACCATCCTTGCTGACATCGATTTCGCCTTCTACGGCCTGAAAATTGGGACCATTGGCATTTTTCAAACTGCGCAACTCAAACTCATAACCACCGACTTTGACCGGCGCGCCCGGGACCATACGATGGTCCGTTTCGATGCTGAATGCCGATACGATCGTAACGCCGAACACGAAAAATGCGACACCGAGATGCGCCACCGACATGCCGAGCATGGCCCGTCCAATGGCGGGACTGCCTGGCTTACGGCGCAGTGATCGCACCAGCGGCATCAGCGCCGTGATAGCCAGCCAGACGGCGGCGATCGACCCAACGGTTACCAGCACACCGAAGCGACCGTAGACTACGGCAGGAATGGCACCGCCGACAATCAGGGCAACGACAGCGGGAATTCGCAACTGCTTCATCAGAGGCTCGTAAGACTGCTGTCGCCAGGCCGTATGCATGCCCACCCCCAACAGGAACAGCAACGGCACCATGGGTATCGCAAAGGCCACTGCAAACCATGGCGGACCTACGGATATTTTCCCCATCGCCAGGACCTCCATCACGAGCGGTGACAAAGTGCCGAGCAGGATCAAGGTGGCCGCAATGACGAGCAAAACGTTATTCAGTAACAAGAACGTCTCGCGTGAAAATGGACGAAAACCGGCGGCCGAGTCGAGGCCCGGTGCTCGCCAGGCGTATAGAACCAGGGCACCGCCAATAACGATGCCGAGGAAAACCAGAATGAACAGACCGCGGGTCGGATCCGTGGCAAAGGCGTGTACGGATACCAGGATGCCGGAACGTACCAGGAAAGTACCGAGCAGACTTAACGAGAAGGCGGAGATAGCGAGCAACAACGTCCAGCTCTTGAACAAGCCGCGCTTTTCGGTCACAGCCAGCGAATGAATCAGGGCCGTGCCAACCAGCCACGGCATGAACGATGCATTTTCGACCGGATCCCAGAACCACCAGCCGCCCCAGCCCAACTCGTAATAGGCCCACCAACT
>CAYUOY010000113.1:0-13147 GCA_964446495.1 uncultured Woeseiaceae bacterium
GTCACAGTTGTTCAGAGCGGGCCAGAAGCGGCCCAGGTCAGAGCCGGTCAGCGGGTCGGTGCAGTAAATTTCAGACGTGGTAGCGATCTGTACCAGGCATAGTTGTGCGTAATACGTCTTTTCCCGCATGAACTCGGTATCGACGGCAATTCGATCGGCCGCAGTCAGGGCGGAAATCAGTGCATCGCTTTTCCCCGGGTCGGTAACTTCAATATTGTTCATTTCACCAATTCGCCAAAACTTCGGTCCGGAAGACTATCATGCGATGATTCCCGCCAAGTGAACAGATAAGAATATTTGTGCTGACATTACTCAAGACCTACGCTGACATGATCGCCTTGCGCAAAGGGCCGGATGCCGTACCAGGGTCACCGCTGATTCTGCTTGTTTCAATCGGCATGCTGATTGCTTCGTCGTTTTTCGCGGCGGTTTCCATGGATACCATAGGAGCACAAAATCACTTCCTGTCTTTTTCCGGATACGCGTTGGGCTTGCTGTTCTACGGAACCGTACTATTCGTGCTGGGATTTGGCGGTCGGATGCTGCAAACTATCTCGGCGATTTTGGCATGTGGTGCGCTCATAACGGTGTCGTATGTCGTTGCATTTCTACTTCTGGAGCCACTATTCGGCCGCGAATTTGCGGGCATTGTTGGATTGCTGATACTTTTCTGGTCGGTGCCGGTTGAGGGCCATATCATGGCTCGGGCAATACAGCAGCACAGACTGGTCGGTATCACTATCGCGATGGTGGCAATCATTTTGCAGCTGGGACTGCAATCGGCGTTTGCCGTGAACTCTTGAGGACAAGATCGGCGATGCATATTCATATTCTCGGCATATGCGGCACTTTCATGGCCGGTATTGCGGCTATTGCAAAAGCGAACGGATACCGGGTAACGGGTAGCGACCAGAACGTTTATCCACCCATGAGTACGCAGTTGAAGCGATTGCATATCGAACTGATCGAGGGTTTCGATCCGCAGCAACTGGAACCGGAACCAGACTGTGTTGTCATTGGCAACGCGATGAGTCGTGGCAATCCTGTGGTGGAGGCGGTTCTCGATCGCGGCATTCGCTATGCGTCCGGTCCGCAATGGCTGGCCGAGCACGTCCTGCGTGATCACCATGTGCTGGCAGTCGCCGGGACTCATGGCAAGACCACAACGGCCAGCATGCTGGCCTGGATTCTGGAGGACGCCGGTCTCGCTCCCGGTTTCCTGATTGGCGGCATGCCACGGAATTTCGATGAATCGGCCCGACTGGGAGCATCCAAATTCTTCGTTATTGAAGCCGATGAATACGATACGGCGTTCTTCGACAAGAGAGCCAAGTTTGTCCACTATCGACCCAGCACGCTCGTTCTCAACAATCTCGAATTCGACCATGCGGATATCTATCGTGATATCGACGCGATTTTGTGGCAGTTCCACCAGCTGTTGCGCATCGTGCCGTCAAATGGTCGCATCATCGTCAATGGAAAGGACGACAATCTGCGAAGAGCGATCGACATGGGTTGCTGGACACCGCATGAGTCGTTTGGAGTTGGTGGTGATTTCGAATGGGTGGCCGAATTCCTTGATGCGGCAGAGCGACACATTCGGGTCGCCAACGGCAGTGGTGAGGCTGGGGACGGGTTTTGGAAATTGAGTGGCAGCCACAATCTCGAGAACGCGCTGGCGGCCGTTGCGGCATCCCGCTCAGCCGGAGTCTCGGTTGCAAGTGCGGTCGATTCATTGTCGCGTTTCGCCGGCGTCAAACGACGCATGGAGAAAACGGCGACCGTCGCTGATATCGCAATTTACGACGACTTTGCGCATCACCCGACCGCCATTCGTCGCACTATCGAAAGCATGAAAAAATGCAGTCCCGGGCAGCGTATTGTAGTGGCCATTGAACCTCGTTCGAATACGATGAAAATGGGCGTACACAACGAAGAACTGGCGGGCGCGTTGGCAGGATCAGACCTGGTTGCGCTCTATCGACCGGATGATTTTGGGACGGCCTTTGATGCAGCACTTGCCCCGCTGGGTGACCGTTTGCAGCTTTACGAAGATTACGACGACCTGGTTGCAGGTCTTGCTGTCAGGTTGTTGCCGGGCGACCAGGTTGTGTTCATGAGTAATGGCGGGTTCGGTGCAGTGCGCCAAAAATTGACTATGGCTCTGAATGAACAACGGCAGTTGAAGGCCGGTTCTTAGCCCGGACCAAAGCAGGCAATCCGTGAAATTACGCCAGGTCCCGCTATTCCCACTTCATACCGTCCTTTACCCTGGCGGGCCGCTGCCGTTGCGAGTGTTTGAGGTGCGCTATCTGGACATGATCAGCCATTGCCTGAAGACCGAGACCAGGTTCGGCGTCGTATTGATCCGCGAGGGCGATGAAACAGGACAGGTTACGATGCACCCGGTAGGAACACTGGCCAGGATTACGGACTGGTATCAGGGTAGTGACGGGTTGCTGGGCGTTACTGCAATAGGAGAACAACGCTTTCGTATTCTGGGTAGTGATCGTCGGCCAGACGGACTCAATGTCGGTGACATCCAACTCATTGCCGACCAGGAAAAAATACCCTTGCCGGAAGAATTCAAGCGTCTCGCAAAAATCCTGACCGGTGTGCTGGGTGATCTGGGCAAGTTGTATGAATCACTCGGTGAGCACTACGATGATGCTGCGTGGGTTGGCTTTCGTCTTGCGGAGATTCTGCCGATCGACGATGAGAAGAAACAGTGGTGCCTGGAAACGGATGATCCGATCGAGCGATTGCGACTAGTCAGCAAAGTTCTAAATACCGTCCGCGGTCGCGAATCAGATACTGGTACCTGACTTGTGGTCTGTTGAAAAAACCGTCCATGGTATTGTCAACAGGCTGCTAGTCGGCCAGTGTTTTGAAAACAATATCGGCCGCGGCAAGTGTCGCTTCTATTTCTTCGGTTCCATGTGCGGATGAAACGAAGCCAGCCTCGAATGCGGAGGGCGCCAGGTAAATGCCTTGATTGAGCATGCCGTGGAAAAATTTCCTGAACCGGTCGATGTTGCCGTTGGCAACCTGGCTGAACCGCCGCACCGGACCTTCCGCAGAAAACAGAAGACCGAACATGCCCCCTGCAAACTCCGTTTGTAGCGGGATATTATGCGTGGCAGCGAGTTCCGATAGCCCGGTGACAAGTCGCTGCGTGGTTGCCGCCAGAGCGTCATAGAAACCGTCCGCATCCAGTTGTTCCAGTGTAGCCAGCCCCGCTGCCATCGCCAGCGGATTGCCGGAAAGAGTGCCTGCCTGGTAGACCGGTCCGTCCGGAGCCAGTGACGCCATGATGTCCGCACGACCGCCGAAGGCAGCACAGGGAAGACCACCGCCGACGATCTTTCCGAGCGTCGTCAAATCCGGCGTGATGTGGTAAAGCGCCTGGGCACCCCCTTTTGCGACGCGAAAACCCGTCATCACCTCATCGAAAATCAGGATCGCGCCAGCTTTGCTACAGTTTTCCTGAAGTGCCTCGAGAAAGCCGGGAATCGGAGGCACCATATTCATGTTGCCGGCAACAGGCTCCACTATTACGCAGGCGATTTCCTCGCCAAGCTCAGCAAAAGCCTCGCCGATGGCCGCAATATTATTGAATTCCAGCGTGATCGTGCTCGCCGCCAGCCCGGCAGGAACTCCGGGGGAAGACGGGACGCCGAGGGTCAGTGCTCCTGATCCCGCTTTGATCAGCAAGGAATCGGAATGGCCGTGGTAGCAGCCTTCAAATTTGATGATTTTATCGCGGCCGGTATACCCTCGGGCCAGGCGAATAGCGCTCATCGTCGCCTCGGTGCCTGAACTGACCATACGAATACGTTCGATTGATGGCACGAAATCACAAATCCGGTGAGCTAGCTGTGTCTCGAGGACACAAGGCGCGCCGAAACTCAGACCCGATTTCGCTGTCTCGATGACTGCTTCGAGAACGGCCGGATGGGTGTGACCCAGAATCATTGGGCCCCAGGAGGCGACGTAGTCAATTAACCGTCGACCATCTTCAGTTTCCAGCCAGGCGCCTTTTGCACTGCGTATGAATACCGGCTCACCGCCAACGCCCGCAAATGCCCGCACAGGCGAGTTTACGCCGCCGGCAATCACGCTACTGGCTTCCGAAAACAAACTCATTCTTATCCTCCAGGGTAAATGCGCATGCTACCGAAGCCGTCGTCTGTGCGAAACCCCGCCGACACCGGTTCGCAGTTGACACCGGCGACAATTGGGAAGATGGTCAGATAATGAACACCTACCTGTGTCTGGCCTGTGGATTCGTCTACGACGAGCAGACAGGTGATCTCGAATCGGCTATCGAGCCGGATACTCGCTGGGGCGATATCGAAAAAACCTGGCGATGTCCGAATTGTGGAGCCGCGAAAGAAGACTTTGAAATCGTCGAAATATAGCCGTCCGCCGGTACCTGGTTGGCGACGAAAATCCCGGGTTTGCATGCCGAAGGGTAGTGGAAACTGATGGTGTAACCTTGCAGGAGTACCCTGTGGATCAACAGGAGGTAGCGGTCAATTGACCTGCCGCATCTGCCTGGGCTCTATGCCTGTTTTACGCAACATGCTGGGAACCCCATCTTCACCGATCAGGTGCAGCGTGCCGACAACAATCAGGTAGTTCTGGTCGTCCGTGAGCAGCGCTTCTATTTGTCGCGTCCAGTTTCGATTGCGCTTGACCACCAGTGCTTCATACAGTTCGGGGAAATCCTGCATTTCCGCGAGCATGTTTTCTTCAAGAAAAGCGATATCCCCATAACGCCACGCGGTCACTAGTTCATCCATGACGGTGTCCATGTCAGCACTATCGGTCAGGGTCTGCATGAGCATGGTTCGTTGCGCTTCAATAGACATGTTGTCGAGGAGGCCTAGCTGATCCTCAATACTCTCCAGTCCCAGAATATCTTTCTGGTCAGCCCCGGCCTTGCGCATAAGAAAGCTTTCGACGCCAAAACTCGGATCGAATCCAATGCGCATAAGGACGAGTTGTTCGACATTAATGGCGGCCAGCCAGGGTTCGGTGCTTGCAAGCATGGCGAGTGGAATGCCGATATCAACGGCAATTTGTTCGGCTTCGGCGTACAGATCAGCACCCATGAGGTCGCTCAAGGTACCGCCTCCCTTGATCATCCCAAGATCATTGACGAGTGCCTGGGTCGCGATGGGGTCGAGGTCATCCATATCCAGTTCCATGATCAGAATATCGGCAACGTCATAGGCCTCCATAATGACCGAGGGAATCGGGTGATCCTTTTCACGCAACAAATGAATCGAACCCAGGAGATAAATCCGGTTTTTTGCACCGTTGATTTGCCACATGGGTAGCGGGTGCTCGTCGGCAAACGCGCTCGCCGAAATAACAAGCAGCAAGATCATGGCAAGCCGTTGCCGTATGAGTTCGGGGGTATTGCCGGTGCTTATTTTGGCAGCCATACCAGCTCTGACTCAACCGAGCCATCAGAGTGCAAACAGATTTTTCGATAGGCCGGTGGATTGTCATCAAGGTCGAATTCGTCACTGCCCGGTTTGAACTGCCGGCAGGTTGATGGCGTACCGATGATATGAATCGATTCGTGCAGACGCTCCAGCTCCTGGTGCACATGTCCAAAGATTGCCGCCCTGACTTTCCCGGAGCGTTCGATGCTGCGCAAAAAATCTGCACCATTGTCCAGACCTACGCTGTCGAGCCATTTGCTGTTCATTGCCAGGGGCGGGTGATGCAGGCATACAAGAACGTGCTCTGCGTCTGTGCCCTGAATTTCCTTTTCGAGTTGTCGCAACTCGTCATCGCTTACACATCCAGCCGCGGTGTTACGCACACAACTGTCAACACCGATGACAAGCCAGTTTTTACGTCGCAGCGTTCCGCAATACTGGAAAGGCGAAGTCGACAATGCCTTGCGCATAAGGTCGCGAATATCATGATTGCCGGGCACACAAAAAACGGGCAGATCCAATGGTTCGAACAATTCGCGAAACCGTTCGTAGGCCCCCTGGCTATCGTCCTGAATAACATCGCCTGTCATGGCGATAAAATCGGCCGACCAGTCGGCCGAGCGGATGTGGGCGAGAACATCGCACAATGATGCGTGCGTCACCGTACCGCGCAGACTCTCTGTCGGATCTGCGAACAAGTGCGGGTCGGTAATATGCAATACCCGTATTGGTGCGGACGAAGCTTGAATAGCGTTTGAACTCACTATGCTGAGGCTATGCCGTAGCGCTGATGATAGCCGCTACGGGAATGTCAATCCAGATTACCGGCCGGACCTCGCCCGACCAGTAGCCGTTGCAATCTCACCAGCCGGTCGATCAGTAACGATAATGCTCCGGCTTGTAGGGTCCGGCTTTGGATACGCTGATGTAATCGGCCTGTTCATCGGTCAATTCGGTCAGGTTCGCGCCGACTTTTTCCAGATGCAATCGCGCGACTTTCTCGTCGAGATGCTTCGGCAGAACGTAAACCTCATTGGCGTAACTATCTCCATTTTGCCACAGCTCAATTTGCGCCAGAACCTGGTTGGTAAACGAATTGGACATCACGAAGCTCGGGTGGCCAGTCGCGCAGCCCAGATTAATCAATCGACCCTCCGCCAGCAGGATAAGTCGTTTACCATCCGGAAAAATAATGTGGTCGACCTGCGGCTTGATGTTGTCCCATTCGAACTGGCGCAAATGTGCAACATCGATTTCATTGTCAAAATGACCGATATTGCAAACAATCGCCTGATCTTTCATGCGTTCCATTTGTGCGCCCGTCACCACGTGATAGTTGCCGGTCGCGGTAACCACGATATCCACCTGGTCGCAAACCTCGTCGAATCGCACGACGCGATAGCCTTCCATGGCCGCCTGCAAGGCATTGATAGGGTCAATTTCCGTGATCCAAACCGTTGCACCGAGGCCCCGCAAGGATTGCGCTGAACCCTTGCCAACATCGCCGTAGCCACAAACAACGGCAATTTTGCCGGCGATCATTACATCGGTTGCTCGTTTGATGCCGTCGACCAGCGATTCACGGCAGCCATAAAGATTGTCGAATTTCGACTTCGTGACAGAATCGTTGACGTTAAATGCCGGGCATTTAAGGCTACCTTCTTTCTGCATCTCGTAAAGTCGTTTGACACCCGTGGTCGTTTCTTCTGACAGCCCCCGGATCTCTTTCATGAGATCGGGGAATTTGTCGTGCAGGAGCTGGGTCAGGTCACCACCATCATCCAGAATCATGTTCGGCTGCCAACCGCCCGGTCCGGTGAGTGTTTGTTCAACGCACCACCAGTATTCGTCATCCGTTTCGCCTTTCCAGGCGAATACAGGCACACCGGTTTCCGCTATCGCGGCGGCGGCATGGTCCTGGGTGGAAAAAATGTTGCAAGAAGACCAGCGCACTTCGGCGCCCAGTTCAGTCAGGGTTTCAATAAGAACCGCCGTCTGAATAGTCATGTGCAAGCAGCCGACAAGGCGAACGCCAGCCAGCGGTTGCGATTCGGCAAATTCGCGTCGAAGTGCCATCAAGCCCGGCATTTCGGTCTCGGCAATGACAATTTCCTTGCGGCCCCAGGCGGCCAGTGACATATCTGTGACTTTGAAGTCCTTGGCGTCGATAGCAACGGCTTCGGTGCTCATGTTTATCTCCTAAAAATTACTTTTTTTGAATTTGGTTTGTGCCTACCGGGCGGCGGCGGCCAGGACTTCGGCTTTGTCGGTTCGCTCCCAGCTCAGGTCTATGTCTTCCCGCCCGAAATGACCGTACGCCGCGGTGGCGGTGTAAATCGGGCGTATAAGGTCGAGTTCCTTGAGAATACCGTAGGGCCGCAAATCGAAATTATCGCGAATCAACCGGGTTAATTTATCTTCGCTGATCGTGCCCGTACCAAAGGTCTGTACGCTGATTGACGTCGGTTCGGCCACGCCAATGGCATAGGACACCTGAATTTCGCAGCGATCGGCAAGACCTGCCGCGACGATATTCTTGGCGACATAACGGCAGGCGTAGGCTGCAGACCGATCGACCTTCGAGGGGTCTTTGCCAGAGAACGCGCCACCGCCATGTCGGGCCGAGCCACCGTAGGTATCAACGATGATTTTGCGCCCCGTGAGGCCGCAGTCACCCATGGGGCCGCCAATTTCAAAACGACCGGTCGGGTTGATGTGGTATTGGGTTTTATTGCTTAGCCAATGGGCAGGAAGAACCGGCTTGATGATTTCTTCCATGATGCCCTCGCGGATGTCCTTCATGGACACGTCCGATTTGTGCTGCGATGACAGTACAACGGCATCGATGGAGACCGGTTTGTCATCTTCATAGAGGAAAGTGACCTGACTCTTGGCATCGGGTCGTAGCCACGGCAAAATTCCGGCTTTCCTGACCGCCGCCTGCTTGCGCACCAGCTGGTGTGCGAATGTAATTGGTGCGGGCATCAGGACATCAGTCTCGTTGCTGGCGTAGCCGAACATCAGCCCCTGGTCTCCGGCCCCCTGGTTTTCAGGGTCTTCCCTGTCGACACCCTGTGCGATATCGGGTGACTGTTTGCCAAGCCCATTGAGGACTGCACACGAGGCGCCATCGAATCCCATATCCGAATCCGTGTAACCAATGTCCAGGACGGTTTTACGAACAATTTCCTCGATGTCCACCCAGGCCTCGGTGGTGACTTCCCCGGCGACCAGGACCATGCCGGTCTTGACCAGTGTTTCGCAGGCAACGCGAGCTGCTTTGTCCTGGCTCAGGATGGCGTCAAGAACGGCATCCGAAATCTGGTCTGATATCTTGTCGGGATGGCCCTCGGAAACGGATTCCGATGTGAAAAGATAGGCATTGCTCATAGGATATTCAGGCCTCTCAATGGGTTGGGGCCCGGATTGTACCCTAGTCCCCCGCCCAGGTGATATTGCCGGGTTCACATTGTCGTATTCCGGCTTGCGGCCCCGCAGTGAAACAGGGAAAATGCCACTGCGAAAATACACCCTCGCCAACCAATCCTACGAAATGTCAGATCACAAGAGCCAAAAACAAGCCAATGTCCATAGCATCTACAGGTAAAAAAGCCACTCGCCGCGAACTTGCCAACGCGATTCGAGCCCTCAGCATGGACGCCATCCAGGCCGCAAATTCAGGTCACCCGGGTGCGCCCATGGGCATGGCGGATATCGCCGAGGTTTTGTGGAACGATTATGTGAAGCACAATCCGGAAAATCCGGAGTGGTTCGACCGGGACCGGTTTGTGCTCTCAAACGGACATGGCTCGATGCTGTTGTACAGCGTTCTGCATCTGACGGGCTATCCGTTGACGATGGACGAGATTCGAAATTTTCGCCAATTCGGCTCGCGAACGGCCGGTCACCCGGAACGCGAGGCCGATCTTGGCATTGAGACCACCACGGGACCGTTGGGGCAGGGCATCAGCAACGCGGTGGGTATGGCACTGGCGGAAAGAATGCTGGCGGCAACATTCAACCGACCGGATTATGCAGTGGTCGACCATCGCACCTGGGTATTCGCGGGCGACGGCTGCCTCATGGAAGGGATTTCCCACGAGGTCTGCTCACTGGCCGGGACGTTGAAGCTGGGTAAGCTGATTTGCCTCTACGACGACAACGGCATCTCGATTGATGGTGAGGTTGAAGCCTGGTTCTCTGACGATACGGTCAAACGCTTCGAGGCGTATGGCTGGCAGGTCATCGGAGGAGTTGACGGACACGATAGTCAGGCCATCGCCGCTGCGATAGATGCGGCCTTGGCTGATACCGATCGGCCGTCACTGATTTGCTGCAAAACCATCATCGGCTTTGGCTCACCTAACAAACAGGGCACCGCCGCCACGCATGGTGCGCCACTGGGTGATGCGGAAATCGCGGCAACCCGGGCCGAATTGGGCTGGGACTCACCACCCTTCGAAATTCCGGAGTCCATAGCCGCAGGCTGGAATGCGAAGGAGCGTGGTACCGCGCGCGAAAAAGAATGGGCTGATGTTTACGCCGGGTATCGCAGTGCCCATCCCGAGCTGGCGACAGAGTTCGAACGCCGCATGCACGGGGAGCTGCCGCTCAACTGGTCCGATTTTGCCGACAAGGCCATCGCCGCAGTGGACGAGGCAGGCGCAGATATGGCCACCCGAAAAGCGTCACTGGTCGCGCTGAATGCCTTTGCGCCAGCGCTACCCGAACTCGCGGGCGGTTCTGCCGATCTGACCGGGTCGAACCTTACCCGGCATGACGGGTCGCGGGACATCAGTGGCGACGACGCCAGCGGTAATTACATACTCTTCGGTGTGCGTGAGTTCGGCATGTCGGCAATTTGTAACGGTCTTGGACTGCACGGCGGATTACTGCCTTATTCGGGCACTTTTCTGACCTTCTCCGACTATGCTCGCAACGCATTGCGCATGGCCTCATTGATGCAGTTGCAGAATATTTTCGTGTATACCCACGACTCGATCGGACTGGGCGAAGATGGACCGACGCATCAACCCGTGGAGCACACGGCGAGCCTGCGAATTATTCCAAATATGTGCGTGTGGCGTCCATGCGATGCAGTTGAAACCGTTGTTGCCTGGCGCCATGCTATCGAGCGCAGAGACGGGCCTGTAAGCCTTGTCCTGACCCGCCAGGGACTGCCACATCAGTCACGCAACCAGGCTCAGATCGAGAATATTGCCAAAGGGGCCTATGTGCTTCGGGATACCGACACCACGCCGGACATCATTCTGGTTGCCACGGGTTCGGAGGTGGCGCTGGCAATGACGGCTGCGACGGCATTGTCACAGGATGGTATTGCAGTGCGCGTTGTATCCATGCCCTCGACCAATGTGTTTGAAAAACAGAGCGGCGAGTACCAGGATTCCGTTCTGCCACAAAATGTGTTGGCCCGGATCGTAATCGAGGCGGGTGTAACCAGCGGCTGGGCTCGTTATGCGGGCCCGCAAGGACGGGTTATCGGCATGGACTGTTTCGGTATGTCGGCGCCCGCCGCAGAGCTTTTTGAGCACTTCGGCTTTTCCGTCGACAATGTCGTCAAAATTGCCGGCGAGGTTCTTGCCGCCGGATAAATTCAGGAATCAGGGCGTTTGCCCGTTACCTCATTCACCAGGAGATAGAAATGACCATCAAGATTGGCATTAATGGCTATGGCCGCATTGGCCGCAACATGTTACGTGCACTGTATGAGAGCGATAAGCGTAGTGAACTGGAAATCGTTGCGGTTAACGATCTTGGTGATGCGAATACCAATGCACACCTTACGCGCCGCGACACAGCCCACGGGAGATTTCCGGGCACGATCGATGTCGATGGCGATCACATGGTCGTTAATGGCGATCGAATTCGTGTGTGTGCGGAACGAGACCCGACAAAACTACCGTGGGGCGAACTCGGCGTCGACATCGTTTTCGAGTCAACAGGATTTTTCCGCACGCGTGAGGCAGCGTCCGGGCATCTCGAAGCTGGCGCAAAGAAGGTCATCATCTCCGCGCCGGGTAGTGGCGATATCGATGCGACCATTGTCTATGGGGTCAACCACGATATTCTGCGGAAAGAGCATACGATTATTTCGAATGCGTCGTGCACGACCAATTGCCTGGCACCCCTCATCAAGCCGTTGCACGACAAAATCGGGGTTAAACATGGCATCATGACCACAATCCATGCGTATACAAACGATCAGGTGCTGACCGATGTGTATCACTCCGACCTGCGGCGTGCCCGGTCCGCGACAATGTCACAAATTCCGACGAAAACCGGTGCAGCGGCGGCGGTTGGCCTGGTTCTGCCTGAGCTGAATGGTCTTCTGGACGGCTTTTCCATGCGCGTGCCGACCATCAATGTTTCTGCTGTAGACCTGTGCTTTGTCGCCGCACGTGAGACAAGTGTGGATGAAATCAACAGCATCATGAAAGAGGCCAGCGAGGGCAGTCTGAAGGGCGTGTTGGCGTATAACGACGAGCCACTGGTGTCGATTGATTTTAATCATGATCCGGCCTCATCAACGTACGACGCTTCGTTGACCAAGGTCATGCAGGGTACGCTCGTGAAGGTAATTTCCTGGTACGACAACGAGTGGGGTTTCTCCAACCGCATGCTTGATACGGCAATTGCTTTCGCAAACGCAAAGTAGTCGGTCAATGACAATGCTGCGTATGGGCGACCTCGATCTCGCGGGCAAGCGCGTACTGATTAGGGAGGACCTGAACGTGCCGCTGGCGGCGGGCGCCATAAGCAGTGATGCGCGCATTCTTGCGGCATTGCCTACTATTCGCGCGGCGCTTGAGGCCGATGCGACCGTCATGCTGATGTCGCATCTCGGCCGGCCAGTGGAAGGCGAGTATGACGCCACCTTCTCTTTGCAGGTTGTTGCAGAGCATTTGGCGTCGTTGCTGAAAATGGATGTGCCTCTTATCAGGGACTGGATCGACGGCGTCGACGTTGCGCCTGGCCGTATCGTTTTGCTCGAAAACGTCCGCTTCCTGGTGGGCGAAAAAGTTAACAGCGAAGCGCTGGCCCGCAAAATGGCCGCGTTGTGCGACGTCTTTGTCATGGATGCGTTCGGTACTGCACATCGTGAGCAGGCAAGCACCTTCGGCGTTGCACAATTCGCGCCGCTGGCCTGCGCTGGCCCATTGTTAACCGCAGAACTCGATGCGCTGGGTAAAGCGCTCAAAGATCCGGCGCGTCCCGTCGTAGCCATCGTCGGTGGATCGAAAGTTTCCACCAAGCTGACCGTGCTTGAATCGCTCGCTGACATTGTCGATCAGTTGATTGTAGGTGGCGGAATTGCGAATACCTTTATTGCCGCGGCCGGGCACAATGTGGGCAAGTCCTTGCATGAACCGGATATGTTGCCGCTGGCCCTGGCACTGGCGAGCAACGGCCAGGACCGTGCGGAGATTCCCTTGCCTCTGGATGTTGTGGTGGCCGATGAGTTTTCGGCAGACGCCGCCGCCATGACCAAAGCGATTGCCGAGGTCACCGACGACGACCTGATACTGGATATTGGCCCGCAAACGGTGACCGGGTTCGCCGCTATTCTCGCCGCTGCAGGCACTATTATCTGGAACGGCCCGGTCGGCGTATTTGAATTTGATCAGTTTGGTGAAGGCACCAAAACAGTTTCCATGGCCATAGCCAATAGC
>CAYUOY010000114.1:0-13071 GCA_964446495.1 uncultured Woeseiaceae bacterium
GCCGTTACGACGAACGAGCCATTGCCCTGGCGGATCTGAAAAAACACATCCGCCCCGGAATCTCCATCGGCAACCGTGCGGCCTTCACCGATCTGAATTCGTCGCTGTCCCTGATCGCCGTTGTACGCGAAACTGCCGCTATTGAGCACGACCGGTGTCGTTTCATCGAGATTGCCGGAAAACAGGTATCTACCGTTGCCGTCCCTCTGATTAGCAAGCTGTACCAGCTCTTCGAGTTGTTGACGCATCTCAACCGCCATCAAAGAGCGTGTCTCGTTGCTTTGTGTCGCATTGTTCGCCTGCAAGGCGAGTTCTCTTACACGTTGCAAAATGTCAGTGACACTGGTGAGTGCAACCTCTTCGTCCTGCAATCGGCCGGTTGCAATCGTTCCGTTTCGATCAAACTGCTCCAACCTTGACAACGAACCACGAATCTCCAATGCACGCGAAGCGGCAATCGGATCGTCAGATGGCGCGAGCATTCTCTGCCCGCTGGAAATTTGCCGTTGAGTCCGCGCCGTCAGCGCCTGCAGGTTCTGCATTGAACTCAAGCCTTGCCGGTATAAGCCTAATGTTGACACTCGCATGCTTATCTCCTGGTCGCGTTTAGCAAGGTATCAAACATTGTACTTACGACTGCGACAACCTGGGCGGCCGCCTGGTAGGCCTGCTGGAAGCGAATAAGATTCGCCGCTTCTTCATCGAGATTGACGCCCGAACGCGCCAGTTGTTCGCCCTCTACGTTGCTCAAAACGACCGATTGCGCGTCAAGGCTTGATTGCACCTGGCGTGTCGAGCTGCCGATACCGGAGACCAGTTGTCCGTAGTTTTCGATGATGCTGACATTGCCTCCACCCAGAATTCCGCCTGTCTGTACGTCGCCCAGCAACAGGCCATTGCCGTTATCACCGGATGCTCCGAAGTTCGGCTCCAGCGTAAATCGGTCACCTGCCTGTGGCGCGCCACTGATGCTGAATTGTGTACCGTTGATGACGATCGGATCGCCGTCAACATAGTTGAAGGCGCCTGCGCCATTAATGCTATAGGTGGCCGGGCCGGTGAATTCGATCACGGCTGTAGTCAGTAAGGCAGGGTTGGCACGATCGACGGTCGTCGTTGCGCTGATTGATGCATCGCCCAGATTGTTGGCCGATCTCAGCGTTCGCGTCGGCGCCGCCATGGCGATCGCCTGTGGATCCGTGATTAACACTGACATCGATGCTGCCATGCCACGCCCGGACCGTATCATCAACTGGTCACCGACGGCGGGAGCACCGCCCACCTCAATGCTTAGTCCCTCTGCCAGGAACGGATCGCCGGCTGTTCCGCTGCCGCTCATGGCAACAGACTGGCCGTTACTGACACGAGTCAGGTTGTAGGCCGCACCGTCGTAAGTCAGTACATAGTCCTCACCGGTCAGCCCACCAAGATCGGTGACAGCGGTGACGGCGGTACCACTGCCGGAATTGGTGGACGCGTACAATGTTAGCGGTGGGTCGACACCAAAGAAATCAGCACCCAGGGCTCCTCGAAGGTCCATCCCTGACGCATGTTGCTCATTGAAACTTTGTGCAAATGCGACTGCCGTTTGGCCAAGCGATTGCCGTGCCGGATCAAGCATTTCAGTGCGAAACTCCAGCAATCCACCCAGCGTGCCACCCGCCAGGCCGGTATCCAGCGGCGTATTTCCGGCGATGCCGCTATAAACGACTTCCAGTCGAGTCGGATCGAAACGACTGCCCTGCACCGCAAGTTGTTTCGCGTCGGTGCCAATGACCAGCGTCTGGCCGGAGCCGATGAAGACACTCATCGTACCGTCGTCCTGCAAGACAGTGCTAACCGATACCTGCTCTCCCAGGCGGCGAACCAACCTGTCGCGCTGATCAAGAAGATCATTGGGTTGTTGACCGCCACGCCCGCCAGCCAACGCTATCTTGTCATTTAGATTTGCGATCGCACTCGAGAGCCCGTTTATGTCATCAACTGATTGGGCAATGCGCTTATTGATCTCGGATCCGGTTTCGGCGAGACGCTGGTCAAGCGCACGAAAGCGCTGCGCAACTCCCTCTGCCTCGCCAATAAGGGCCTGGCGTGCCGGTATCGAACCAGGATCATTCGAAACATCCTGAACGGCACCGAAAAAAGACTGAAGACCGGCGTTGAGTCCGGTGTTCGGATCCGCCAGCAGCGAATCCAGCCGACTGGACAGTGTGCTCATTATTTCGAAGCGTGCAAAACCGGTTGTTGCCGTGCGCAATTGATCTCCAAGCATGACATCGTAAATACGCTTCACGTTGGAGATCTGGGTGCCGCTTCCGATATAGCCGCTACTGGCATTCACACCCGGACGCGCGGTGAACTCCGCGACCTGGCGGCTGTACCCCGGTGTATTGGCATTCGTAATATTTTGCGCGGTCATTTCCATCGCGCGCTGAAATGCCTGCATCCCGGACAGACTGGTTCTCAGTAGTTCTGGCATTCTATTCCCCTGGCGTCACCGTGCTTCATAAAAAATTCGCCGATGTACGATTCGTACTTATCGGCACCATCGCGCCAATCTTTAGTCCGTTTATGACACCACGCAGCGTCGTACTACGAACAATACCGCCAATTTTTTCGGCGTAAGACGGGTCAGTGGCATAGCCGGCATCCTGTAGTGCGGATGCAAAACCATCGCTGTCAGTACCGTGACCGCGTACTGTTTCATAGCGAGGGTTATTTTCAATCAGTGCGGCATAGTCGTTGAAGGCCGCGCCCAGATCGGGATAGGCCTTGAACCGTTCCACTTTCCGTTGCGCAATGCCATCCGTGTACTCAAGAGTCGAACGGGAAATACTGCTGCCGGACCAGTCACGGCCCGCTTTGATGCCAAAAAGATTGTAGCTGCTTACACCATTGGAACGTTGCATGACATGTGCACCCCAGCCAGTCTCGAGTGCCGCCTGGGCCAAAAGGCCTTCCGGGGCAATATTGAGCCTCTCCGCCACTCGTTCAACATCTGGCCAGACATCGCGAGTAAACTCTTGCGGACTCCCCCAGGTTGACTCAACGTCTTTCGCTACTGACTGTGGTGGCGCCGACAGCGAAAAACTTTCCCGCGTCGGTTGTACCGAATTCGCCTCCCCACCCAGTTGCTGGACCAGCATTTCGGCCAGACCTATGCCACGACCGCTGGCCATTTCCATTGAAAGCTGCTGATCGAGCATGCCCTGCATCATCTTGTGCTGGTCACTGCCACCCAGCAATGGATCGGCCAACTCGCTGTCACGCATATTTTTCAAAATCGACTGAATGAATATCGCCTCGAACTGACTGGCCACCTCCCGTAGCACAGCCGGATCATTCTTCTCGGCCCCGGTACGTAAACTGGAGAATTGGGTAAAGTCTGTGATGGCCGCCGTCATTGATGCGCCCTCAGATCACAATGAGCTCGGCTCGAAGTGCTCCTGCTTGCTTCAGCGCTTCAAGAATGGCCACAAGATCGCCGGGCGCCGCTCCGACACGATTAACGGCCTGTACGATTTCCTCCAGGCTCGCGCCGGGCTCGAACAGGAACATGCTCGATCCGCTCTCTTCGACGGAGACCTCGGAATCCGAAACAACAACGGTCTCACCTGAATCCGAAAAAGGTGCGTTCGGCTGACTTATTATGGGTGTTTCGCTGATGGTAACCACCAATGAGCCGTGCGATACGGCTGCCGCCGAGACGCGAACATTCGCTCCGATTACAACGGTTCCGGTCCTGGAGTTAATGATGACCTTGGCCGCCGCACTGCCGGGCGTGAACTCCAGGTTCTCAAGATGTGCCAGGAACGCGGTCCGTTGCGTCGCGTCCTGTGGCGGCCTGATATTGACGGACACAGCATCGATCGCCAGTGCGGTACCCTCGCCCATGGTGTCGTTAATCAATGTAGCCAGACGATTTGACGTCGTGAAATCGGGGCTGTGTAAATTCAGCACTATCGATTCGCGGGTATGAAAGTCTGTCGCAACGGTTCGTTCGACGGTCGCACCATTCGGGATTCGCCCGGTACTCGGTATGTTTACGGTGACCCGGGACCCATCGAGTCCCGATGCTCCGAAACCACCCACGATAAGATTGCCTTGCGCCATTGCGTAGACATTTCCATCGACTCCCAGCAAGGGCGTCATCAACAAACTGCCGCCCCGGATACTCTTGGCGTTACCAATTGAGGCGACGGTGACATCGATCGTTTGCCCTGGTTTGCTGAATGGCGGCAAGTCGGCATAAATCGAAACCGCCGCAACATTCTTGAGCTGCAGGTTGGTTCCAGGTGGCACGACGACACCAAATTGGCTCAGCATGTTCACTATGCTTTGTATGGTAAAGGCTGTCTGACTGGTCTGGTCACCGGTGCCGGCAAGACCGACAACGATGCCGTAGCCGGTCAACTGGTTGTTTCTAACGCCGGCAACGGCGGCCAGATCCTTGATTCGCTCGGCCTGTACATTCACATTCATCAGTGCAATAGCGATGATCATTGACCACCGCGCGAAGTTCCTGACTTTATTTTTAAGCATCATGAATCAAGACCTCAGTAAGGGTGAAGAATCGAATTGAAAAATCGAGCCACAAGACCCATTCTGTTAGCAGCCGCCATAACTCCTTTGCTGCTATAGGTGATTCGCGCGTCCGCCACTTTGCTGGACAGGATATTGTTAAGGGGATCGATATCGAACGGACGGATAATTCCGGACAACTGAATGAATTCTTTGCCCTGATTCAGGGTCAGCCACTTTTCACCGCGAATACGAAGATTGCCGTTGGCTAATCGCTCGACAACGGTCACCGTAATGTCACCGCTCAAACTGTTGCTCTGGCTGCTCTCGCCGCTACCGTCAAAATCGGATTCGCCGCTCAGACTGCCATCGAACAGCGGCATCCCGTTTCTGGTTATCGGGCGTCCGAACACCATTGGGTTCACCAACGTTGCCGATGTCGATTTTGATGTTTTGGTCGCAGCGTTTTTCGATGCGTTGGTTTCTTCGACTAACCGAACCGTCAGGATATCGCCGACTCGCTTCGCTTTCAGATCCTCGAATAGTCTTGTATCTGCACCGGACTGATATATCGTTCCACTGCTCGGTGGGTCGTAAACCTGTTGTATCGGCGTCGGTGGGCGGTAGGTTTCCATGGAGTCCTTCATCGAAGTGCAGGCCCCAAGGACCAATGCCACCACGCCAAGAGTCACGCCTCTTACTATTCGTACCCTGTTTTTCGTCATGATCGTCATCCGTTAGATATTGTTGTTCAGGTACTGCATCATCTGATCGTTAGTCGAGATGGCTTTGGAATTCATCTCATACGCTCTTTGTGTTTCGATCATGTTGACCAGTTCGGACACCACATTCACGTTTGAGCCTTCCAGTGCACCTTGAACCAGGGAGCCAAATCCGTTGAGGCCAGGCGTACCGGCCTGAGCCGTGCCGCTTGATGCCGTCTCGATATACAGGTTTTCACCAATCGCCTGCAGGCCGACTGGATTGATAAAATCAACGGTCTCGAGGCTACCCACCTGTGAAGGCGCAGATTGACCCGACAGCTGTACGGATACCGTTCCATCGTTACCGATCGTGATGCTCTGTGCACCGCTCGGAATCGTTATGGATGGTTGCACTGAATAGCCGCTCGCGGTCACCATCTCACCTTGCGCATCCCGTTGAAACGTTCCATCACGTGTGTAGGCCAGGTTGCCGTCTGGGAGCAGAATTTGAAAAAAACCTCGTCCCTTGATCGCTACATCAAGCGCGTTGTCGGTCTGCAACATACTGCCCTGGGTAAACAGTTTTTCTGTGGCGACGATACGCACACCGGTTCCGAGACTCAGGCCGGATGGCAATTCCGTATTCTGCGATGTCAGCCCCCCTGACTGGCGCACGTTTTGATACAGCAGGTCTTCGAAAACCGCTCGCCCCTGCTTGAATCCGGTTGTGTTAACGTTCGCCAGATTATTGGACACGACCGCCATGCGCGTTTGTTGCGCATCGAGTCCGGTCTTTGCTATCCACAATGCCTGATTCATTCTCTTCTCCTAACCGTCGTTTATTCTGATCAACTGAGTTGCATCATTCTTGCCGCCGCATCGGCATCTTCTTTCGCGGTCCTGATGACATTAACCTGCATTTCGTACTGGCGAGAAAGCTCGATCATGTTGACCAGCGTTTTTGCCACATTTACATTGCTTTGTTCCAGCGCACCCGCCGTCAGACGTACAAAACTATCCGCACTTGCGATCTCGTCATCCGGCAGACGGAGTAGTCCATCGGCACCCTTGGCCAGCAACCTCGTGTCCGGGTTTACGAGCTTGATACGATCAACCGCTGCCAGTGTTTCTGGCCCCTGTCCGATGGGTTGCACCGATACCGTACCGTCAGTTCCGATCAGCAGGCTGTTGTTCGGTGGGATCGCCACCGGACCGCCGTTGCCCATAACAAGCAGGCCAGCCCCCGTTTCAAGAAGTCCGCCAGAGCCTATTCTCAGGTCGCCGGCGCGGGTGTAAGCTTCGCTGCCATCGGCAGACTGCACCGCCAGAAAGCCCGAGCCCTGAATAGCGATATCCAGATTTCGGCCAGTGCTGGTAACCGCCCCCTGAGAGAAATCCGTGCCATAAGATTCCACGACTGCGTTGACTCGCGAGTCCACACCGGGGCCATCTATCGGCGCCGAACTGAACGAGTGCAGATCGGCACGAAACCCTGTCGTCGAAACATTCGCCAGATTGTTACTATTGATGGCCTGCGCGTACTCGGTCTGTTTCGCGCCGGTCATCGCCAGATAGACCATTTCATCCATTAGCGTTCCCTGATCAATTCGAACTAACGAATATTGATCACTGTTTGTGTCACCGTATCGGCCGTCTCGATCATTTGCGCGTTCGCCTGGAAATTGCGTTGTGCGGTGATCATCTGCACCAGCTGCGCCGTAAGATCGACATTGGAGGCTTCCAGCGCGCCCGATTGAATATCGCCGAAGGAGGCGGTGCCTGCTTCACCGAGTAACGCGTCACCGGACGAGAACGACTCGCCCCAGTTCGTGTCCCCAAGTTGTTGCAACCCCTGTTGATTGACAAAGTTTGCGAGCGCCAGCTTGCCCAATGATGTCGATTGCCCGTTGGTGAAACGTGCGAAAACCACGCCCTCTGCGTCTACGCTGACGCCGGTCAGCCGGCCGGTAGTGAATCCATCCTGCGATAGTGAATTCACGCCAAAGGCATTGCCAAATTGGGTCGCCGACCCGAAATCCAGAGACATGCTGATATCAGCGGCACCGGTAGTCGGTGTATAAGAGGCGAGTGGCATCAATCCGCCGGCGGGTGATTGCAGGGTCCCGTCATTATTAAAAACGATCGGTACCGCGCCAGCGACAGGTGTACCGTCAATTTCCACCTGGGTATTCCAGGTGTTCGGGGCTGCGTCTTTGATGAAATAGGTCGTCTCGGTATGGGCCGCACCCAGCGAATCGTAAACCGTGACCGACGTAGTGTGATTGAAACTGCTCGGATCCAGCGGATCAAACACCGGGTTCGCCGGCACGGCGGCGTTGGCAGGCAGGTTAAGACCCAGTACCGCTTGCGTCGTGGCCTGCGGCGGGTTGGCACCGGTAGTCAGCTGTAGATCCTGCGGCGTACCGGTGTTGAAAAGTCCATTGCCGGCAAACGGATAGGCCTGCAGACGCAGTCCCTGAGCATTAACGACATTGCCTTGATTGTCGACGCCGAACGCGCCAGCTCGCGAATAGGACCGCGAGCCATTGTCGCTGAGGACGAAGAAGCCTTCGCCGGCAATGGCAAGATCGAGGGCATTGTCTGTAAAGTCGATGTTGCCCTGAGTAAACTGTTGAGAAATGGTTGAAAGCCGCACGCCACTACCCGCTGCGCTGGAGCTGACGCTTTGTGTTCCTACGGCGAATACTTCGGCGAATTGCGCACGCGACTGCTTGAAGCCGGTGGTATTGACGTTTGCGACGTTGTTTGCGGTGACGCCCAAATCCGCAGAGGCGGCATTGAGTCCACTGAGTGCTATTGCAAATGGCATGATTTAGTCTCCTGACTTGTAGTACGAATTAGATAATTTGTCGGACCTGGCTCAGAGGTAGTTTTCCGCCGCCCGGCAGGTTGAGCGTCATTCCCTGGCCAAAGCGACCCAGTGAAATACTCTCAATGGTTGATTCGAGCAAAGTCTCGGCATTCTCAACGTTGGCGCCGCGATTGACGCGGGTGGTCACCAGGTAGTTACCACTGTCAGCAATCTCCCCTTTACTGTCACGACCGTCCCAGGTGTATCTGACGATGCCCGCTGGTCGAGCGCCAAGGTCGATGCGTTGCACCAGTTGTCCACTGCTGTCGGTGATTTCGATCTGCACATTGCTCGCACTGGAGCTCAGTTCTACGCCACCGGAAATGCTGCCATTCTCGGCAAGATAGCCAACGTCGTTACTCGCCAGCACACGGTGGCCGACCAGATTCGCCGCTTGCAGTGCCTGCTCGCTCTGTAACGACGATGAGAGTCCGTCGAAACCTTCGTTCAGCGTCGCGATTCCACTCACCGTGCTGAACTGTGCCAACTGACCCAGAAATTCCCCGTTGTCCATGGGCTCGAACGGATCCTGGTTACGAAACTGGGTGATCATCAAGGTCAGAAAATCTTGCTGACCGAGATCATTGCGAGATTCCTGCTGCGGCGGTGGCGCGAATATGCGCGCGTCATCGAAAGAGCCTATGTCATTCATATCTTTCCCTTAAGTCTGCGTATCAGTCACGCACTAGCGACCGAGTGACAAGGTCTGCAGCAGCAGGTCCTTGGTGGTATTAATCAGTTCAACGCCATTTTGATAGGAGCGCGAGGCGGACATCATGTTGACCATCTCTTCAACGGTGTTGACGTTGGATACATAAACATTACCGTTCTCGTCAGCCTCGGGGTGACCCGGCTGAAACAATACGTTCAGCGGCTTGTCACTCTCAATAACACCCTCGAGACGAACACCATTGATGCCTGTCTGGTTATTGAGTGCATCACCGAAACTGGAAAACACCGGTTGCCGGGCACGATAGACTTTGTCCGGGTCGCCGCTGGTGCTGCCGGCATTGGCAAGATTGCTGGCGGTAACGTTCAAACGCACCGACTGTGCGTTCATCCCGCTACCGGCAACATCGAAAATACTAAATAGAGACATCAGTCGCTCCCTCTGATCGCGTAACGCAGACCGTTTATCTGGCCGTTAAGAAAAGCAAGGCTGGCGCGATACATCACCGCGTTCTCCGCAAACGCCGCTTGCTCAACATCCGTCTCAACGGTGTTGCCATCAAGTGTCGATTGCATGGGTATGCGGTACTGCAACGGCGCACCCATTCCGTTCGTGCTCCAGGCATCGCGATGCATCTCGCTTGTTTTAGTCATTTGCAGCGTCGAACCCTGTGTTCCTTTCAGTACGCTCTTGAAATCAATATCGCGTGCCTTGTAATTGGGTGTATCCGCGTTGGCAATGTTCGACGACAGCACCTGATTTCGCAGTGCGCGAAACTTTACGGCCTGCTCATGTTGGGTGAACGGTTGAATATTCATTGTCAGCACAATTCCATGCGGGTTCCTGAAGACCTCTATGCAATGGTTGTGCCAAGTGGATAAGAACAGGGGAAAAAGACGCCCAGCGCATCAAGCCCGCCAGCAATGGCAAACCTTTGCCACCCCGGCGGCAAACAACCACCGCTACTCCCCGTCCCGCGCTGGCGCGCTGGCACACGTTTTGCATAGTCCCTATGTAGCGCCTATTAAGGAACCGCAATGCACGTGAACGAAGCAACAGTGATCGCCAGCAGGAATACAGCCTCAGCCGTTGCGACTGAGGCTGCCGCCCGCCACATGAAGACCAAAACAGTCGGATTTTTGACGCCGTACAGGCGTATCCGTCGTTTGCTTGACGGTCGACCGGGTTTTGCGGCCATATTTTCGTCCGCGTTGATGTTATTGGCGAATAACCCGCTGGCCGCAGCAACCTCTGACACCGCATGGCATCCGATACCGGACATTGCGAAGACAGCACAAGACTTCGTCTACGGCATCGTCGGTGATACCGATCAGCGCATGACGGCTCAGGCCGGGACGCTGGACCGCCGACTGCAACTTCCTAAATGCGACCAGGATCTGGAGGCATTTCAGCAGCGCGGTGCAAAAATCACGAGCCGCACTATCGTGGGTGTTCGTTGCAACGGGGTGAAACCCTGGAAAATTTACGTGCCGGTCGATGTAATTGTCACAGAATCGGTACTCATCGCGAAACGTACTCTACCCAGCGGCCATGTCTTCGCCGCCGAGGATGTGATCAGTGATCAACGCGACGTGTCACGTATGGTAGGCGGCTACCTGTCACGACCGGAGAACCTGGTTGGAAAACGGCTCAAACATTCACTGATGTCCGGTCGGGTCATTACGCCGTCCATGCTTAAGGCCCACATCATGGTCCATCGCGGCCAAAGCGTCACAATTGTTGTACGTAACGATGGGGTGAGTATTCACATGATGGGCAAGGCTTTGATGGATGGGACCGAAAATCAGCGCATCAGGGTCGAAAATACCAATTCAAAACGGGTGATTGAGGGCATTGTCCGGTCAGCCGAACAAGTGGAGGTACTCCTTTACTAAAGGCGTATCTATTTTAGAGCCAACGCTAAAGTTTGGGCCAGTTCGGCCGATATTTTAGTCTGGCAACAATGATTGTTGAGGTTGGAGATTATGTCTAACAGTATTAACCCGGTGGATCAGGGCATGCACGGAAAAATTGGTGACAAGATAGGTGAAACTGCGACGACGCGAAAGCTGAACGCTGCGACACCGGCTGCGCAGGATGGAAAACAGGCGCAGAAAACGAGCAATGACACGGTTGAGCTCACCAGCAGCGCCAAATTGCTCGAACGCCTGGAAAAAACCCTGGCGAATGCACCGGCCGTGGATAGCACTCGAATAGAGGCCGTCCGTGCCGACATAGAAAATGGTGATTACGCCATTAATGCAGAGAAAATCGCCGATGCGCTGCTGCGTACAGACCTGGAGCTCGGTGAATGAACAGCCGCTCACCAGATGACACTCGCGACCGAATCGTGGAGATTCTAAGCGAGAGTGTTCGCTGTGCACTCGGCCTGAAGGAAACCCTGGCCGAGGAGCGCGAGGCGCTGGAGCGCCGCGATACGGTCTCACTCAATTCAGCGGCGGTATCGAAAACGGCACTGATTCGCCAACTGGCGAAATTGAATGAGGCACGCAGCGAAGTCAGCGAACAAGCGGGCTTCGGTAGCAGCACCGGAAAAATGGCCGCCCTGGCTGATTGGTGCGATGACGATTCACTGGTCACGAATTGCTGGCAACATTTTCGGGAGATAGCCAGCGAATGCGACCTTCTCAATAAAACCAACGGCGCCATCATTCATTTGCGGCGCCAACAGATTCTCGAGGGTTTATCCGTGTTACGTGGCGATCAACGAGATGCGAATACCTATGCTCCGGCGGGGACCGCCACCAATGGCATGGCCGGCCGGGCATTGACCGAAGCATGACCCAATTGTGATCCAGACATGACAAATAATATTCACCTAGAGGAGTCAACATCATGTTGATCGTTAGCCGACGCGACGCGGAATCCATCGTGATACGTCCGGGAGACAACATTGATCCGAACATGACACTGGCGGATCTGTTTAGCGGTGGTCCCATTGAGATCACCATTTTCTCGGCGGGCAACAGCCGCGTAAAAATGGGCGTTCAGGCGCCGCAACAACTCTCCATATGGCGCAAAGGCGCCGCTGCGGCCTAGCCCAGGCAAGGAAACAGACCCAGACTGACATTCCCCACGAGGTGAGGGAAGCTTCTGGCTAATTTCATTCAGGCCCCGTTTTACGCTTGACATTCGAGCCCTGCCTCCCTATTGTGCACTGCAACATTTGTTGCAACGCACAATAAAGGACCGTCAACATGAAACCGCAAGTTGAAAATTCAATCAGCCGCATTGCCGAGCAGGCACGCGGTCGATACCAGAAAGCCCTCAAAATCGCACGTATCCGCGCCGAATCGGCCGCGGCACGCGTCACAGATGGCAAAAAACCCGTCAAAACATTGTCCAAACTCAGCCTGAAGCTTACGGCGGTAACGCACCGAACGGCTGATAAAGTACTGAAACAACAGACAAAAATGCTGGAAAATCAGATTGATGCCTTCGCAAATGGCTTGTCTGCCGCGGCAGAAGCAACGGACGTTCGTAGTCTCGTCAAGATGCCATTACGAATGATTCCTGAAAACGCGTCACTTTTCGTTAATGACGCACGCAGCGCGCTTGGCATTGTTGTCGGTGCTGGCACCGAAGTCCGCGAGCTGCTTAAGGGCACGGTGATGGAATTGCGCGGAGTCCGCAAGACAGTCGCGAAAAAGCCCAGTCCCAAAAAGACAGCGGCCAGGAAGCCAACCGCTCCCCGCAAGAAGAAAGTCACCAAAAAGGCTGCAGCGCCCGTAAAGGCGCAAGCCGAGACCCGTTCAGCCGAAGAACAGCCGAAAGCCGCCTGATTCCGGGTGACATTGAAGTTCGATAAGGGGTCAGAGTGAATTAACTCTGACCCCTTTTTGTTGTCTATGTATAATTGCCGGCCCGTGCCGGCCTGCAGGCCGGCGACCAGGCCATGCAGAGACCCTATTATGACGACCCGTTTGTCCGCCCTACAAGATTGGGTAGATTCCGTTGCGAAGCTGACCCAGCCCGAAGACATTCATTGGTGTAACGGGAGCGAAGCCGAATACAAACGACTGATCGGCCAGATGAATCGCTCCGGCGATCTCATCGAACTTGATTCACAGAGCTATCCGAACTGCTATTTGCATCGTTCGGACCCCTCGGACGTCGCCCGGGTCGAGCACCTGACCTTCATATGTACCGAAGATGAAGATGATGCAGGCCCGAACAATCACTGGATGCCACCGGCCGCAGCGCACGCGAAGATAGACACACTTTTTGACGGCGCAATGCAGGGCCGGACGATGTACGTCATTCCGTATTGCATGGGCCCGATC
>CAYUOY010000115.1:0-13015 GCA_964446495.1 uncultured Woeseiaceae bacterium
CTGATCAATTCTGAACTCGCATCTTACGTTTCAAAATGCCCAGCTTCGGCGTTGCTAATCTTCGCAATGGCTAGCCATTACGGGCGATCCGCGCCTTGAATCTGAACATTTTGAAACGCAATCTGCTTCGCCCAGAATTAATCAGAGGTTCCCTAACAGAACTCACGAGTTTATCGAATCGATAATGGCGTTGAGCGTCGGGCTTGGCCGCATTGATTCTGTCATGCGTTGCGGATCCGGGTGGTAGTAACCGCCAATATTAACCGGCTGGCCCTGTGCGTCGTTCAATTCTTTGACGATGGCCTCCTCACTGCTGGCTAGTTTTTCCGCGACCACGGTGAATGTATCTCGCAGTGAGTCATCAAGTGATTGTTCTGAGAGCGCTTGCGCCCAATACAATGCCAGGTAGAAATGGCTGCCACGATTGTCCAGCTCGTTCACCTTTCGTGACGGCGAGCGATTGCAATCCAGGTATTTCGCGTTGGCCCCGTCCAGCGCATTTGCCACGACCATTGCCTTGTCATTCTCGTTACGTTCAGCTAATTCTTCCAATGAAACAGCGAGGGCGAGAAATTCTCCCAGTGAATCCCAGCGCAAATGACCTTCTTTGAGAAACTGTTGTACGTGCTTCGGTGCTGACCCGCCGGCGCCGGTCTCGTACAGCCCGCCTCCAGCCAGCAATGGCACAATCGATAACATCTTGGCACTGGTGCCCAGCTCGAGTATCGGGAATAGATCAGTCAGATAGTCTCGCAGTACATTGCCCGTAACCGAAATCGTGTCTTCTCCGGCAAGCACCCTGTCGAGGGTAGCGCGCATGGCTTCGACGGGAGAAAGGACGCGGATATCCAATCCTTCCGTATCGTGGTCTTGCAAATATTGTGTTACCAGTTCGATCAGGTTTCTATCATGAGCCCTTTGGTCATCGAGCCAAAATATTGCAGGATAGCCGGTCGCCCTGGCCCGATTGACGGCCAGCTTGACCCAGTCCTGGACCGGGAGGTCCCGCGTCTGGCACATGCGCCAGATATCACCTTTTTCCACGTCATGCTCCAGCAGCGTGATGCCGGAATCACTCCTGACCCGTACCTTGCCGTTGGTCGCAATCTCAAAAGTCTTGTCATGCGAGCCGTATTCTTCAGCTTTTTGTGCCATTAAACCGACATTGCTCACATTTCCCATCGTGGTCACGTCGAAGGCGCCATTCTTGCGGCAAAAATCAATGACTTCCTGATAGATACCGGCATAGCAGCGATCGGGAATCATGGCATTCGTATCATGCAGTTCACCATCCGGACCCCACATCTTCCCCGATGACCGAATGGCGGCGGGCATGGACGCATCAACAATGACATTGCTTGGCACGTGTAAATTGGTAATGCCTTTGTCCGAGTCCACCATGGCGAGTGCCGGATGGGTCGAATAGACAGCCTCGATGTCAGCTTTAATGATGGCTTGTTGATCCTCCGGCAATTCTCCTATTTTTTCGTAGACATCGCCTATGCCGTTGTTGGCCTCAACCCCGATCGCAGCAAATACGTCAGCGTGTTTTTCAAAAACATCCTGGTAGTAGACCGTCACGGCATGGCCGAACATGATGGGGTCGGAGACTTTCATCATGGTGGCTTTCAGATGCAAAGACAGCAACACGTCACTGGCTTTGGCGGCGTCGATTTCTCGTGCAAAAAAGTCGCGCAGCGCGGCGCAGCTCATGACCGCCGAATCGACGACCTCGTGCTGCAGAACGGGTACATTTTCTCGCAGTATGGTAGTAAGACCGTCAGCGTCGATAAGCTCAATGCTCAGGCCACCGGCCGCAGCTACGACGACTGATTGTTCACTGCCATAAAAGTCACCTTCCTGCATGTTCGAGACATGCGACCTGGAATCGGCAGACCATTCGCCCATGGAATGCGGGTGTTTTTTCGCATACTGTTTGACGGGTGCTGCAACGCGCCGGTCCGAGTTGCCTTCTCTAAGAACCGGATTCACCGCGCTGCCCAATACCTTTGCGTACTGCGCCCGAATCTTTTCATCCGCCTCGTTCTGCGGTTCTTCCGGGTAGTCGGGAACCGCAATTCCCTGTGCTTGTAATTCGCTGATCGCCGCATTCAGCTGCGGAATGGATGCGCTGATGTTAGGTAGTTTGATGATGTTGGCGGTCGGTGTTTGCGCCAGTTCGCCAAGTTCGGCGAGCGTATCAGCACAGCGCTGATCCGGATTGATGTGGTCTGCCAGATTGGCCATGATTCTGGCTGCCAGCGAGATGTCACGTGTCTCCACAATAATTCCGGCGGAGGCGGTAAACGCTTGTACGATGGGCAGAAATGAATAGGTAGCCAGGGCCGGTGCTTCGTCAGTCTCTGTGTAAATAATTTTGCTTAAACTCATGATCTTTCCTGTTCTTCCGGTTGAACTATTTTCGATCAACAATTAGTTGGGGGCCGCTGCGGCCGAAAACATGCTTGGTGAAGGTTCCATATACATGCCCGCATTCATCGCAGTGCGAAACATAGAACCAGGGTGTATTGTCGCGGGATTTCTCGACGCTGGGCGTTGATATGATCTTGTCGATACCACTTGCGGAGCAAGTAGGGCATTTTGGCTCGGCCATGGGATTATCACTCTTTGGTTGGTTGCACATGACGGCCGAATGGCCGACTTAGCGCGACAGTTTCTCTAGAATTTGGGTGGGTGTATCCGTATTGCGGTAGTAGCCGTGTCGTATTGCCATGCCCGTAAATGCCTGGTCACGCTCGCGTTCCGTCGCATACCAAT
The DNA here is from genome assembly GCA_964446495.1 of uncultured Woeseiaceae bacterium. Classification (GTDB taxonomy): domain Bacteria; phylum Pseudomonadota; class Gammaproteobacteria; order Steroidobacterales; family Woeseiaceae; genus JAADHU01. The sequence goes on from CAYUOY010000115.1 coordinate 2,779, forward strand.
GCAGCTTTTCCCAGTCATTGCCAAGAAGTTGCGAAAAGGTGTCAGTGGCGGGCAACGATACCCTGATGCCGTACGGTCGATCAGCACCGACAGAGTCGGGTCTGACAAGATTGTGTTGATGGCAAAATTCCACGGATTGATCTCTTCGAAGCGGGCCGCAGAGTATATCGCACGCTCACGATTTTGTAATGATTGCCGTGACCATCCCCCGTTTCTTTCCGGCGTTTTTTCCCGTTTTGGCGTCATTGTCTGCAGGTTATTGTGGTCCGGATCAAGGTGCGAGGGTGTCAGTCACCTTGCACCGCGATCAGCGGCGCCTTCCCGATCAGACCAGCGTAGAATCCGTCGCGTGACGAAGAGATACAGGGGTTTTACAGTCCTCATCCAAAGGACCGACAGGAACGATGGATGCGCGAGAATGTCCTGCTCCCGCTGGGTCAGGGATTCTCGACAATAACTACGCTTGTGCTTCAGCACATGGCGAATGTCCTCGCGACCCAGAAGCCGAAAAAATCGATTCCGCCGGGGGCTAAACCAGGCCAGCTGAAAATCGATAAAGGCAGGATCACCCTGCTTGTCGACAAGAATGTTGGGTTCCTTGGCCAGATCGTTGTGAACCACACCGGCACGGTGAATTTGCCGTGATAGCCGTGCTGCTGCATTGAAGTAGCGATGCTCGGTCGGTCGGGCCAGGTGCATGGGCGAGCCGGCAATATAACTGCGCGACAGTGAGTTTTGGTCATGGTGCAGCAGCTTCGGGACTCCGGCGATGTCCTCGAGTGCCGCCAGCGCGGTGGCCTCCCGGCGCAGTAACCAGCGCGACACGCCGCGAATCCAGGGTTTCGCGGTACGTAGTTCGCGGCGGATCCACAATACATCGCCATCCCGACACAGGTGAATTTCACCGAACAGGTCTTTTTTCAACAACTTGGGATAGGAATCGGGAGCTATCAAGGAACCGTACCTGAAAATGAGACGCAATCGCTGCCTGGGACGCTGGTACTTGGGCAACGAATTGCCGAGAATATACCAGTCAGGGCGACATGGGTGGGTGCCGGACGAATTGCACCCAATGGACCGGGATGGCCGATAAGCAGGATCGAGTCAGTACAGCAACCGCCACGGGGGAGACGGAATTCTTCACGGTGGGTCCGCCGTTGCATGCGGTACGTTCCGGCTACATTCGACGCGCCGCCGATGACCTCTTGTTTGAAACGGTCAGCGCTGGCCACGACGCGCACGTTCTGGCACCTGCGCGCTCGGGCAAGACCAGCCTGATTGCAGCGACTTCGGCACGATTGCAGAACCACGGCTTCAATGTCGCGATACTCGATCTTGCGCAGATCGGTGAACGTGATAGTGGTGTCGATGCCGGACGCTGGTACTACAGCATCGCCTATCGTCTGCTACGCCAGTTGCGTATCAGATTCGATTTGCAAACCTGGTGGCAGGACAAGTCGATCCTCGGCAATCGACAACGGCTGGTGGAATTTTACAGCGAAGCCATTCTGGCTAATACGAAAGATGCCGTGGTCGTGTTTGTTGATGAACTGCAGCGTGTGGAGCGATTGCCTTTCGCCCAGGAATTTTTGGCCAGTATTCGTGCCGCGCATAATTCACTGGCAACAGAGCCGGATTTTTCGCGCCTGCTGTTCGTGCTGTCCGGCGAGTGTGATCCGCAAATTCTGGTAACGAATGATGTTTTTTCGCCGTTCGACAGTATGCGTGCGGTGCAGCTTCAGGACTTCAGTCGCGACGAAGTGGACGCATTTGCCACGGAGTTGAATTTATCCCCACCTGACGCCGGCCGTGCTCTGGATCGGGTTTTCTACTGGACACATGGGCAGCCATATCTTAGCCAGAAGCTCGCCAGGGCAGTAGCGAGGGAACGAATATCCGGTGATATAGAGACGCATGTAGATCGAATCGCGGTGTACCAATTGGGTGGCCGGAGCGCACTCCACAATGAGCCGCACATGGCGCATATTCATCGTCGTGTCGTCGGCGACAAGAAAGACTTTGAAGCCATGCTTAATATCTACGGCCGGATGCGCAAAGGTATCCAGGTTCCGTTCGACCCGGACTCACGTCAGCAACGCAAACTGATTGCAGTCGGTCTGGTCGTGAGTGACGCAGCCGCTAATCTGCGGTCGCGCAATCGACTATATGCATCTGCATTCACTGCCCGTTGGGCAAACGAAAATCTGCCCATTCGCTGGCAAGGACCGGCGATCGCGGCCGCGGTGCTGGTAGTGCTGGTGGCGATACCGTTCTGGTACACACAGTTATTGCCAAAGTCGTACGTGCGCATATTGACCTCCCCGACGTTGCCGCTTGATGTGATCGGCGATGCATACCACAACTTCCGCTCGTTTCCCGGGCACGTCGCTACGGCGGATCGCCTGTTCGTCGATTTGTTAGATGATCGGGCGCGAAGGGCCGGTGACATAAATGAACTGGGCCGCATTAGCATGTTGGCCGTCGGGGTTCCAGGTCAGGAAAGTTTTGCGGCGAGGGTAACGGCGGCTTATTGGGATCGACAGGTAAATCAGGCATTGCGGCAGCACAGACGCGACGATGCCTTGTTGGCGTCACTCAGCGCTTTGGTACAGTCCACACCAAAACGGCGCCGGGTTGCGGCAACCCTGATTGGCGACGATTACCCGCAATTGATCGCAACTGTCGTCCGTGAGGGAGCGCAACAGCTGCTATTCGATTCTGAAAATCAATTATTGACCATGGTCAATGGTGCGCAATTATCACAGTGGTCCGTGGTCAACCAACGTCTGCAGAGCCGTGAGCCCTGGGCCGTGTCGGCGCTTGAAGTTACGCCACTGGTGCGACGCGTGGTTGTCGATCGTCAGGGCTCGGTGGAACGAATATCGCTTAGTGTCAATATCGGTCATGCGCGCCTCGATGATTTACGCATGCGGCTCATTGCACCGTCGGGTCGTGCGGTTACGATGGAGTTCGAGCAATCATCTTCAGCCGAGGCTCGCCAGATCCGTTTCGACGGCAGCGTTTTTGCAGCGCTGGTCGGAGAGGCACTGACCGGCACCTGGACGCTTAGCATTCGGGACGAGGGAACCGGAACAGCCGGCCACCTGATTGCCTGGAACCTGAGCCTCAATTCACAAGTAATCGTGGAGAATTTCGAGCGTGGCCTGGATATACCGGAGCCCGTCGAACGCGAATCGGACAATATCTGGTTCGGGAGCAAAGGTCGTTATGCGGTCGCTCGCGCCCGTCAAAGCGATAGCGCAAGACTGTGGGACCTGGCCCACGCGCAACCGGCAAGAACGATTGCCGTCCCGGCGCGTGAAGCGGTCCTCGGGGTGAGCGCCAATGCAGAGTATCTGGTAACGATCGCGCAGGATCGGGTGAAGCTCTGGGACACGGCCAGTGGCCGTGGAGCGGCTGAACTGGATATCGGTCTGTCGTTGAATGCTCGCTTGACCGATGATGGTCGCAGCCTGCTTGTCACCCGCAGCAAGGATGGCGAAACGGTGTTCGAATTATGGAGTCTCGCGACGGCGCAGCGTATTGCCAGTCTGGTGGTGGCTGGATCGCCGGCGCTGGTGTCGTTGGATTGGGCCGGTGAGCATGTGGCCATTGCCGATTACGACCGTGCCGTTCGAGTCTGGAATTTTCGCAGCGGGGATTTGCTGAGCCAGTTTGACCTGCGCTCGCAGGCGAGTTTCATCGAACTATCGCGAAATGGTGATGCGCTCGGCGTTGTACATGGCGATCAGGGAGTCACGCTGTGGCGGATCGATCGTTCCGACCAGGCCATCTTCATGGAGATGTCCACGGATAGTTGGGAGATTGCGTTCTCGCCTTCGGGAAAACTGTTTCTAGCCGGTGGGGGCCAGCACGGTTTCCAACTCTATCGAAGCACCGATGGCGCCGTTACCGGTCCGCTGCTCGGGTCTGGCCTCTCCGCCAGCACCGGGAAGTTGCTTGCGTTTAGCGGTGACGAGCGAATCGTCGTAACCGGGGATACAACCGGGTTGGCACGTTTCTGGATTGCACCGACCATGCCGGCAGTGGGCGGGTCGTCAGAGTCGAATCTGCCGCAGACGCATAACCCCTGGCGTGCGACAGGACCAACGGTCGCAGCCATTTCACCGGGTGGTCGACGTCTTGCCATCGGCGACAGGGACGGGCACGTGCACGCCATCAACGTCGAATCCGGTCAGACGAGCCTTGCCGATACAGGCGACGAATTGAGCTTTTTAGGGCATCGCAGCGAAGTGGTCAGTCTGGCTTTCAGCCAGGACGGAGCATTGATTGCCAGCGCCGGCCGCGATGGCACGGTCGTGATCTGGGATGCCGTTAGCGGCCTGCCGCGACCGTATCATGCCAGCGCTACATCGAATGTCATAAAACGTCTGGGTTTTTCGAAGTCGGGGAGAAGGCTGGCGGTTCTGGGCGGACAATCGGTATGGATTCTGGACATTGAATCCGGCGCGGTACTTGCCGATGTTGATCTGGGCGAGGTGCATTCGGATATTGCATTCGTCGGCGAAGAGCAACTCTACCTCGGCGGGGAAAGCGGTATCCTGCGCAGCTTGTCGCCGGATCGACTGGGCAACTGGAGTCTCCGCAACGTCTGGCAGGGGAATTCGCCGTTACGGAGGATTCGAATGTCTGCCAGCCGTCGCCTGCTGCTGTTGTCCGACGCGGAAAATGCCGTACGCGTTTTCGACTTGAGGAATGGAAGCATTGGTTCGGGGACACTCAAATTACCGGGCTCCATCGATGATATGTTGTTTGGTTCGGGCGATTCCCGGGTGTTGCTGCGTACGTCACGTTGGATCCATAGCGCCGATGTATCACGAGCTGGGCTGGTATGGCAGAGTGCCATACGCGCACCACAGGCATTGCGCGATTCCGGAATGGCTTTTGACAATCTCGCCAGTGGGTCGCCATCGTCGGCAGGCGGCAACGTCAGGTCGCCGTTGGCACCGAATGATCGGGTGCTGATGCTGACCCGGGACGCCGGGTATGTCGAGCTGGCCAATTTGTACCTGGATTATTCGGGCGGGTCGATACTGTTCGGCAGCCGTTCTGAGCTTCTGCAGGAATGGCGTGCAAGGCTAGGGCAGGACGAAGTGCCCTGGTAGTCCAACCAGGTAAGTTTGACGACCAGCCCGGACCAGGAGTCTGCGCGACATACTGAAAATCGAACCTGTCGCAGGCTGCTGATGGACGGTTATCGATCGGCGCCTCGTATCGTGCGCACCAACAATTCCAGTTTTGCTGCCGTAACCTCGTCGGGTTTGACGGCTTCCCAGATTCGAATGTTGACACGGGAAAACAACTTTCCGGGAATCTTGCGGATACCGCCACCGACCTGGCGACTGAACCAGCTTCCCCAGAGGCCGCACAGCGCGACCGGGATAACCGGCACCGGGTTTCGCTTAATGATCTTTTCGATGCCCGGGCGGAAAGAATGTATTTCACTGTCGCGGGTGATGGCTCCTTCGGGAAACAGGCAAACGATATTGCCAGCTTCCAGCTCTTCGCTGATCTTGTCGTAGCTCTCTGCGAGCAAATTTGCATCCTCGCGCGCAGAAGCAATCGGAATAGTTTTGGCGCTCTCAAAAATAAATCGGAGGAGTGGAATCTGGAAGATTTTGTAGTGCATAACAAATCGAACCGGTCGATGGATACGGCCGCCAAGAAGCAGTGCGTCCACGAAGCTCACGTGATTGCAAACCAGCACGGCTGCACCCGTGTGCGGGATGTTTTCTATCCCCGATTGTCGAATGCGATATAGCAGGCTGACAAGAATCCAGGCCATAAATCGCATCATAAACTCGGGCAGCAAGGTAAAAATATACAAAGCGACAAGGGCGTTGAGTGCAGCGAGTACCAGAAATAATTGTGGAATGGAAAAGCCAAGATTAAGAACAGTAATTGCCAGGATTGATGCTGACACCATGAAGAGGGCATTCAGAATATTATTGGCGGCAATAATTCGTGACAGATGCTGACGGTTCGCCCGCTCCTGAACCATTGCGTACAGAGGCACGATGAAAAATCCGCCAAAAGCCCCAATGAACATCAGATCCGCCAGAACATGCCAGCTGCCCGTACGAGCGAGAAACTCACCAACGCTGTTGGCGGCGATGGTGCTGGCGATGGGCTGTGCAAAATAAAGGTCAATCGCGAACAAACTAAGACCCATTGACCCAAATGGTACGAGGCCCAGCTCGATGTGATGTCCCGACATGCGTTCGCACAAAAGAGAGCCGGTTCCGACGCCCAGTGCAAACGCAACCAGCAGTATCGTCGTGATTTCTTCGTTGCCGTTAAGAATGACCAGCGTATAGGCCGGTATCTGCAAAGTCAGGGCCGAGCCGTAGAACCAAAACCAGGAAATGCCGAGGATGGTCAGGAATACACTACGCTTTTCCCTTGCGTAGCCAATGATGTGCCAGATTTCTGCCGGAATGTTCCAGTTTATTTTTAACTCAGGATCTACCGGTTTTGTTATCGGAATGCGACGGCTGGCCAGATATCCGAGCAATGCGATAATGACCAGGAATGCGGCGAGAGTGACCTGGTTGGAACTGCCGGCGGAAACAGCCAGCCCTCCCACAAGCAATCCGAGAATGATGGCGATATAGGTTCCCGACTCCACCAGTGCATTCCCGCCAATGAGTTCATCTGTTTCCAATTGCTGTGGCAAGTAGGCGTATTTTACCGGGCCAAACATGGCTGACTGGCAGCCCATCAGGAAGAGCACAACCATTAATACGATGTAGGTACCGGTCAAAAAAGCGAACGCGGCCAAAAGCATCAGAATAATTTCCAGAAGCTTGACAGCACGGATCAAGCGGGACTTCTCGAATTTGTCCGCAAGCTGCCCAGCCGTTGCCGAAAAGAGAAAGAATGGCAGGATAAAGAGAGCACCCGCCACATTGGCAAGTTGACTGGCGTTCATTCCGGCCAGTTGTGTTCCGGCGAATGTCAGCAAAATTACCAGGCCGTTGCGAAATATGTTGTCGTTGAATGCGCCCAGAAACTGCGTGGCAAAAAATGGTGCGAATCGCCGCTGCCGGAGGAGAGAAAACTGACTGGATTCTGACACTATTGCGACACCCCGCTAATCGGATTCCCACTATATCAAAACTCTTCATTGACTCGGCACCAGGGGCGTGTCGAGAGTCTGCGCCAGTTGCATTTAACGCACGGCGGGGGGCCGCGCAGGGTGCCGTGAACTGCGAACTGGCGCATATAGATATTCATCGCCAGTGGTATGATCGCCTGCAGGATTTCGCCATTCTTGGCGAACTTTGTCGTCACTCATTGAGTTATGTTTTCGATGAAAAACAGTCACTTAACCATCGTCATCAGCATTCTTGGAACGCTCGCGGCCTGTTCCAAAGAACTGCCGTCGCGAACCGTGTCTGAATTCAGGGAAAATCCGATCCTGCTGGAAGCGACCATGGTCCATTGTGCGCAGAATCGCTCTTTACGCAAATACGAGGTCGAATGCGTCAATGCCCGTGAGGCGATCAATCTGATTGCCAGGGAGGAAGAGGAGGCAAGCCGGGCACATCTGGAGGCACGGTCCGAACGAAAGCGCAGAGCGTTGCGTCATGCGCAGGAAGCAGCCGCCGAAGCGCGGCGGCGAGCAGCCGAAGCTGAAAATCTGCGTCTCGAGGCAGAATATCTGGGTCAATTCGAGGCAGTCGCTGTTGGCCAGGAACAGCAAACGATTGCTGAATCGGCATCACCTGCTCCTGCTCAGCTGACGGTTGCACCGGCGCCAGCCGCAAGCCAACCCGTAGTCGAAGAGACAATAGCGCCCGTGACTGGCAGCGATCTCAATGCAATTCGTGAGGAACTGGAACGCCGACAAGACTAGGGATTGACCGTGCCCTCTCCGAGTGGCCTTGGTTTTACGGCATCGTTCGCACGTGCAGGTCCCGCTGCGGAAACGGAATCTCGATCTTCTCGTTGATAAACGCTTTGTACACGGCACAGTTCAGGTCGTGCAGAATGCGACCGCGATCGACTGGTTGATCAATCCAGCAAAGCAATTCAAAGTCCAGACTGGAGTCGCCAAACTTGCGAAATCGAATTCTCGGTTCTGGATGTTTGCATACATCGGAATGCTCATCCGCGACTTGACCCAGTGCCGCGATGACTTGGTCGACATCGCTTCCGTATGCAACGCCGACTGCCAGCCGAATTCGGTGTTTTGGCGAGATGCCGCCAGTTTCATTGACGATTTTGCTATTGCCAATAAGTCCATTCGGAACGGTAATTTCCACGTCATCACGGGTCAGAATGCGGGTGCTGCGCAGCCCAATATGAGTGACTTGTCCGCGCTCACCAGACTCGAGCGTAATGTAGTCCCCGGATTTGTACGGTGCATCGGCAACGATGGAGACACCGGCAAACAGATTTGACAGTGTATCTTTGGCGGCAAAGCTTAATGCTAATCCGACAATGCCGGCCGAAGCGAGCCAGGCCGTGACATCGATATTCCAGGCGAGAAAAATAAAGTAGGTGGCCAGCGCGGCCAGCACCACTTTGATTGTGTTGGCCATGAGCGGCAACATATTGGCCTGCAAAATCTTGCTGCCACTGCCATGGGCCAACGCCGCGAGAATAATAGAGGCCAGACGGCGGAAAAGGCTGTACCAGACGACAATAGCGATTGTTTTCAGTAGGCCCAGCGTCAGGAATTCGGGTGCGGTACCCATGCCGATGCGTTGCGCCGCGAGCCCGAAACCGACCAATACGAAGGACAAAAAAACCGGGCGATGCATCATCTCGATCAATTCGTCATCGAGCTTGCTGCTGGATCGCTGTGCAAGCTTTGCCAGCGCCTTGCACAACACCAAATCTGCGATTTTTCCGGCGAGAACGAAAACGACGGCTATGGCGGCCGCCTGCAGATATATGTTGGGACCGAGGAGTTCAGCCCAGCGTTCGACCCGTATCAGGAAGTCCTGCACAGTCGATATATCCTAACCCGGGTTAGCTATAGTGACTTTCAAAACTCCTGTGCAACTTCATTGTTGTCACTACCTGGCGCATCAGGGTCGCCAATGCCATAGGTTCGAACCTTGGACTTGGGTTCCGGGCTGTTATTGCTGGACGTCAGCCCGGCATCCATTCCTGCCTGACGTGGCAGGCGTCTTGTTTGTGCGGTTAGCATCTGGACGAAATTGTTCGCTGAGGCCGGCGCCACATTTCCGGAACTGGCGAAAATCTGTTCGGGTGTAATACTGGACGAGCCGTAATAGGCCGAATTGCTTTTGCGATCCATCGTGAGGCCAGCGCCTTCTAAAGAAACCCCAACGAACAATCCGCGACTTCTCGAATAAGAATAAACCTCTGCCTCAAACTTGATGTCGGTAGCAATCTCCGTATGCCGCCCAACGGGTCCTGCCGCGACCGACGCGTTTGCGCCAAGCGTCAATTTGCCATTCTGGATGCTGTCAACGCCCTTGCGTGACTTGAAGACAAGAATAATATCGCTTGATTGCGCACCGATCTGCCAACCGATGCTGCCGCCCGTCATTGCAACAAAAGCCGGGTTGCTCCAGGTATTGTCGGCTTGACGGACCACGAGTATGCCTTTTCCGCGGCGTACTCCAATCCCGAAGCCGACCTTTATCAAGTTGGGAATAACGGCGATCGCATAAGCCCTGGACAGGAGCGATGGCGGAATGGATTGCTCGGGAATTCTGAGTAGCTGATCGATAACATCGGTTGCGTCGGCAACCCTCAGTTCCTGTTTTGTGGCCGCATTTGACGGCAACGAAAAGACGAGAGCAATCAGTATGGTCATGAATTGTAATCTTATGCGCATGATTTACATCCAGTGTTTTGTGTAAAAGCCCCTGCAGGCTGCGCCGCCCAAGCGCCAGATACTTAGGGAACCTCTGATCAATTCTGAACTCGCATCTTACCCTTCAAAATGTCCAGCTTCGGCGTTGCAAATCTTCGCAATGGCTAGCCATTACGGGCGATCCGCGCTTTGAATCTGAACATTTTGAAGCGCAATCTGTTTCGTCCAGAATTGATCAGAGGTTCCTTAGATAGAGTCCGTTTCTATGCAGGAGTTCAGTAGCTGTAATCATACGCCAAAAATCGACGACGCTCACCTCAATTAGATAAGGGAACCTCTGATCAATTCTGAACTCGCATCTTACCTTTCAAAACGCCCAGCTTCGGCGTTGCGAATCTTCGCAATGGCTAGCCATTACGG
>CAYUOY010000116.1:0-12726 GCA_964446495.1 uncultured Woeseiaceae bacterium
GCAGGTCTCCTTGCCAAATGCGTTGTCAGTGGGTTTCGCAACGCCATCGAAAAACGCACACAGGAGGGAAAAGTCATCCTTTCGTTCGACGAGAATCTCGTACTCTGTTTGCGAAATCGTCAATGTGTCTGTTCTGGTAATGAGATCGACCAACCGGGCGAGCGGCATGAGTAGCGACATGTCTCGTTGCGACGCCACTGGACCCATCGCGCCGCGGTTGGCGTTTTTCCGGCCCAACTCGTAGTAGGCATTCAGCAATACCTTGTCCATGTCGTCGCTGCGCGTGTAGTCACGAGTCCAGAAACCGCTGAAGTCCGCGGGCATATCGCCCTCGAAATACTTTACATCGTCGATGAGGATCGGCTCCTCGTGGGCACACCCCGCCACGCCCAGACTGGCTACGAGCAGGAACGACAAGAAGAATCGGAGGTTGTGGCGGCAGGATTTTGGCAAAATAGTCAGGCTACACGCTAGTTTGAGGTCAAAAGAAGGGGATTCTACCGTGTTGGCGGCATTTGCGTGTCAAGAATGATTTATGAACGTCCGCGCGGGACTTTTCCTGCGGGTATTCGATGACAGAGTAGCTGACCTTGGTACGACCGCGGAGGCAAATACCAAAAACGCATATTGACGCTACCAACGGCGCACGCGCCGGGCGAGCCTCTTTCCTCCTGGTCTCAAACAAGATGATCGAACTGTAGTGTTAGCATGGCCGCTGCGATCATTCGGAGAATCCCTGATGCCTGAGATAATTCCACTAGGGTGGTTTCATGTTGCCATAGGCATCATCGCCCTTTACACCGGTGTCTTGACGCTTTTCAGATTCAGGGAAATTTCCCTGCGCACGCGGTCGGGGCAAATATACCTGGTCACTACCCTGGTAACGGCGGCCACCGCCCTTGCCATTTTTCAACACGGCAAGATCGGCCCCGGCCACGTCCTGGCGGTGATGACGTTGGTGGCCCTGGCATTAGGGGCGATAGCTGAAAAGCTTAAGCCGTTCGGGAAATGGTCCCGGCACCTGCAAGCGATCAGCTACTCGGCAACACTGCTATTTCATAGTGTCCCCGCAGTGACAGACGGTTTGCTGCGCTTACCGGTCGGCAATCCCGTTCTGACGTCAATCGAAGATCCGGTTCTGAAAATGTGTTACCTGGGCCTGTTAATTCTTTTTCTGGTCGGCGTCAGTTTGCAAATGCGATGGATCAATCAACAGCCGACCTTGCCTGGGGACACCTACTCTTCGGAGGCGCCTTGATACCCTGCGGTGCTCTCGATGGCCAGCAACAGGTCGGTCAGGTCATTGTAGCCGAGAGCATTTTTTCCGGTAATGTCGGCAATCCTCTGCAAGCGCGAGTAGACGGTATTGGGATGAACAGACAGGTCCTTGGCTGTTTTTAGTGTGTTCATATTGGCGTTCGCATAAGCCTGCAGAGTCTTGGAGAGAGAGTTACGCGCTTTCCGGTCTGCGAGCTGCAGGTCTCTTAGCCAGTCAGGCAGTGCCGACTGAATGTTTTCACGAGCCAGTCTGACTATCATCTGTCGGAAAGGAATCTGCGAATATGGCATCACTCTTCGCGATACGTCCGCGAAATCGAGGGCTAACCGCGCTTCAGCGAGGGCACGTCGGATATGCGACGTCGAGGGTGCATCGTTGCTTAGCCCGATAAGGGCGGCTGGGCCAATGCCTCATCGCGAACCCAGCTTGAGACTACTCGATGGCTGCATCGGTACGCGTGCAACGAGGCTTCGAGTGGAAAGCGTTGTTGAGCCCGCCGCCGCGCGTGGCTACGTACGAACTCCAGGTCGCCGGCTCCGGATCGGCCTAAAAGGCGGCAGACTTCGGCAACAAGCTCGACAAGATGATGGCGTAGCTCAGGGAGTACCTCAGGGTTGGCGCTGCTTGAGAATGCCTCGACCTCAGCAATGACCCGCTGCACCAGTTCCCCGGAAATCGCCGCGGCTCCTTTCCGGAGGGGCTCGCCGATGGCGGGCACCACGCCGTGTTTCTGCAGGGTGTGGACGGTGTCATCGAGCGCTTCGGTATAGGTGGGCGGAGACAAGATATTGTGTAGTCTACACAAAATTTGTAGTGAAATATCGACGAATTACCCAATGACGCTCATAAAAACTGGGTGTAGTCTCTAGTTTCTGAAAAATAAGACGATCAATAAAAGGAGAGCAAAGTGGCCAAATACTTATTCATATACCATGGTGGTGATCATCCCGAGACCGAGGCGGAGGTCAAAGAAGTCCTGGATGCCTGGGGGGCCTGGATGGGTGGTATGGGCGCCGCAGTTATCGATGGTGGCAATCCGGTAGGTCCGTCAAGCACCGTCAATAGCAATGGGTCGGTGACCGACAATGGCGGATCGAATCCGGCCAGCGGCTATGGCCTGTTTGAAGCCCCCGATCTGGCTGACGCTCTCGAGAAAGCCAAAGGGTGTCCGATTCTCGCCGTTGGCGGCACCATTGAAGTCGCGGAAGCCATTGACATGTAAAGCCGGCATGGCCGGGCCCCGAGCGTCCGGCCATGCCAGTTACATTGTTCCCGCTCTCTACCGGAACAGCAACGATCGGCACACGCGTTCTAATCCACGGCGCCCAGATATTTGTCCATCCAGTCCGCATCGGTGGAGTCGCCTAGCGGCCATTCTTACGGTTCCTGATTCAGGAAGTGCTTCTCCAGAAATTTGGACCTGAAGTTTTGCGGTGGCATTTGACGATCCGGACGACCCTCTGGCGTGAAGTCCATTAGATTCCAATACGGCCAAACGGTGTCCACGTGATTTCCCTCCAGCTCGGTCCCCCAGAAATGGAAGATTTCATCTTCGTGCTTTCTGAAAACCTGCAAAATAGCCCACTGCATATCATCGTTTTCACCCTGACATCGGTAGTCCGCCTGATAGCCAGTGCCGTAGCCTGAAATCAAGTCAATCTGTGACCATCCCCGGGTGCTGGCCCAGTCGTTGATTTGCTGCGCAGGCGCCTTGGCTATTCCACAGAAAGCGGCATCCTGTGTTACCTGGTAGGCGCTGCGATCGAACCCATCCATCAGCGACGTACAAGACGGGCAGGGGTTGTCCCACTCAGGGCCGTACATGAAGTTGTAGAGCAGCAACGTGGATTTGTCGCCAAAGAGCTCGGACAATTTAACGCCCTGTCCGACCTTGCCATCATTTGCCCACTGAAATTCATAGTCTTGCTTCAAGCGGCCACCACGGGGCAGCTGGCGGCGCATCTCTGCGACTAGTTTGGTCTTTTCGACCAGCGCCTTTTCCTCTTCGAGCAATTCATCGCGGATCTTTCGGTACTCGGGGCTTTCATTGGGATAGCGTAATTCACTCATCTCATCGGCTCCTCAGTCGGTATGGCATTGGCGTACGCAGGTTTCGCCGACCATCGCAGTCCAGTTGGCTATTGGGTGCCGGTCAGCGACTCAAGCAGATTGGCCGGCTCGGCCAGTAGTGTGGCGGTTAACTCATTGAAGTCTTTCTGCAGCTTGACGTAGTGCTCGCCGGTACCCGGACCTCTGAACCCGGCGTGGATCTTGCGTACCCGACCGGCACGATCAATAAAAATAGTGGTCGGATAGGCGAGTACCGCACTGAGTTCCGGCAAGGCATTCGATGCCTGGGTCTTGTCGGAGACGCCGGCCACCAGCGTATCGTATGGAATATCAAATTTCGCCCTGAAGGCGCGTACCTGATCGGCAGCAAGGTCGGCATCGTCAAAATGCTCGAACATCAAGGTGACGATCTCGAGGCCCTCGTTATGGTACTTCTCGTAGAACGGCCCGAAAAACATGGCTTCATCGTTACAGTTAGGGCACCAGGTGCCGGAGAGTGATACCAGCACAACCTTGCCCTGGAATTTTTCGTCATCGAGCGACACCATCACACCTTCTTCGCTCGGAAACTCAAACGTGAATTTTTCGTACCCGGGCTTCAGAAAGGTTCTGCCGTAGGCATCGGGCAATTCCACATTCTCGTTGCGCTCTGCTGACCAGTTTTGGTGCCAAACTGTGCCGGCCCAGAAACTGGCATTTTCGATCGTGCCGGTAGCGGAGACTGTCCCGGAAAACATGAAGGCGTGCGCACCATCAAATGTTGACAGTTTGAACTCGTCGCCGTTTACGTGACCGGCCAGAAAACGATAGTCTCCGTTCGGGTTCAGGAAGGTGCCGGAGAGACGCGAGCCGCTCTGCGTAAACTCTCCTATCGACGCAGAATCACCTCTTTCGGGGTGATGAAAACTGACAGCCCATCGTCCTGAGAGATCTTGCGCGGCCGCCTCGTTTGCTTGCTCGTCCGCGTTGTCACCCGGCACGGCTCGAAACGGCATTTCGTCGATCCTGTCCTGCCGCAGTCGTATTTTGAGTGTTCCCGTCAGCTCACCATCGACCAATGTAGCCCGGATCTCGTTGTTGAATGCCGGGAAACGGAGCAGCAATTCGCCGTCAACAAAAGAGACCTTGTCGATACGCACGCGCTCCTGACCGTTAACAAGAGTGGCGCTGTAAATATCTCCGTTGCGATTCAACTCAAACCCTGTCTCGATATCGCCGCCAGGCAAGGTTACATAGGCCTGCCAGTAACCGGTGGGCAAATCAGCGGGAGCCTTCGCAGTATCAGCGGCCAGTTCCTGCGCTTCCTTTGGGCCCTCACAACCAATGAGCGCCAATGCAACGACGCCGCCAAACAAAATGGTTCGAATCGATCGGTTGCCCATGACTCATTTCCTCTGCGGATAAGTTTCTTGTGTAGGGAAGAACACGCCCGAAACGGCAGTGTAGCGTAGACCGGCAACGCCAGGGCGAGAAAGGCGCTGAAATGTTGCGGCGACTATCATGCAGGGCGAAATCCTGAGCGGAATTTTCCAGAACCAGAGATCCTGGAGCGATCGGCACCCCATAGCTGATCTTTCTGACTGGCTACCGCAGCGTGCGGGTCCCGAGGTCGAAAACGGCATCGGAATCGAGGTCGTAAAACCATTTCGATCCGTGGAGTTTGTTGTCGTAAACAGCGACCCGGCCTTGTCCGATGATCGTGAACGTATCGTTCCTGACGATGATGGCGGCACCCTCGTCGATCGCTATGCCGAGTAATTCGGGATAAAGATCGACCACCGTTATCAGTTGATTCTCTCGTTGCCGCCTCGTCAGGTGCGGGTTGACTATCACGTCGCGAAGAAAACCGAAACCGCGCGTGTGGCCACGCGGGATCAGCGCCGGTTTGTCGGGGGACCCGCGCAGCATGAATGAAGTGGCAATCATGGCACCGCCGGACTGACCGGCATAGACGCCGCCACGTTGCAATAGCGCTTCCAGCTCCGCGTGACTTCGGGTGTCCAGCGCCATGTTCGCCAGATGTCCCTGCTCACCGCCGCTGACCCAGACCGCATTTGCCGCTCTGATGGCGTCCGCAAACGCGGCGGAATTCCAGTCATCCGGATTGTTGGAATGCAACAGGGTGACATCAGCCCGAAAGAGTTCGCTCAGCTTCGCCACATATTCTGATCGGCTGGTGACGTCCTTCGGCAGGTCTTGTGGAATCCGAATGAACAGAACAGGCGAGCCTTCGCCGCCAGCCAATTGCAGAAAAGTGTCAAGGATAACGCCCGGTACGACGGGTCCGCCGCCGGTGAGCAACAGGGTGCCGTTAGCTGGCCCCCCAGGTTCCGCTTGCGCGTGTGCCGTTCCCGCTGCCAGGAATAGTGAGAGCAGCGCCGCACAGACCGTGTCCTTCATAGTGATTCCTCGCCTTCATAAATGCTCGCACGACAGGGCCGGAGTGTGCCGGATTGAGTGGCAGGGTCAAATCAATCCGACTTATGGTCTGTACGCGGCAATTTGCCACCGAACAGCGGGTGCAATTAAAGCGGTCCACCAGTTATAGTAAAGCCCGACACCAACTCCGGAGAGCATGATGACGTGGTGGGCATGGATGATTTTGGGCGCCATTCTTCTTGGCGCAGAACTGACGGTAATCGATGCACAGTTTTATCTTGTGTTCCTGGGCATCTCCGCAGCATTGGTTGGCGCGCTAAGCGGGCTTGGCATTGTCATGCCGGAGTGGGGCCAATGGCTGCTGTTTGCCAGCTTGTCGCTCGTTTCCATGTTCACTTTTCGGAAAATGTTGTATGCGAAGATCCGCGGCAATGCACCCGGTTTTCACGCGGGGCTTGCCGGTGAATCACTGGTCATAACCGAAGACCTTGAAGTCGGGCAAACAACAAGAGCGAGTTTTCGCGGTACGAACTGGACCGTCGTTAACGAAGGGAGCGGTCCTATGTCTCAGGGAGACACGGTGCGCATCAGGCGCAATGATGGGCTGATTCTTTATGTTGGCGAGGATGCAAACCACTAATCACAAATAATGTACAAGGAGTTTTCATGAATTCACTCTATGTAGCGCTGGCGGTTTCCGCTGTTGTAATTTTTGTCATCGCAAAGACGGCGGTGGTCGTGCCACAACAGAATGGCTATGTGATAGAAAGGCTTGGAAAATTCAGTCGCGTACTGAGGGCGGGCTTTCACATACTTATTCCTTTTATTGAACGTATTGCTTACCGGCATACGCTCAAAGAACAAGCGGTCGATATCCCGGAGCAAGTCTGCATAACCAATGACAATGTCCAGGTGGGGGTTGACGGTGTTCTTTACTTGCAGGTTCTCGATCCCAGTCGTGCGTCCTACGGTATTGGTGAATACATGTTTGCAATATCCCAGCTGGCGCAGACTACGTTGCGCAGCGAGATCGGCAAGATCGCTCTTGATCGCACCTTCGAGGAACGCGGTGCTATTAATGCCAACGTGGTCGATGAGTTGGACAAAGCGTCGGAGGCATGGGGGGTTAAAGTGCTCCGCTACGAAATCAAGAACATCAATCCGCCGCATGACGTGCTCAGCGCGATGGAAAAACAGATGCGTGCCGAACGGGAAAAACGCGCCGTCATTCTGACCTCGGAAGGTGAGCGAGATGCGAAGGTCAACGTAGCAGAGGGTGAAAAGCAGCGCATTATCAAAGAATCGGAGGCCGCAAAACTGCAACAGATCAATGAAGCTGAGGGTGAAGCGGCTGCTATTCTGGCCGTTGCCACGGCAACCGCGGACGGACTACGTCAAGTTGGTGTTGCACTGGTTGGGGAGGGTGGTGAAGAGGCCATGCAATTGCGTATAGCGCAGCAATACATCGACGAATTCGGAAACCTCGCGAAAGAGGCGAATACACTGGTCATCCCGGCGAATCTCGCCGATCTGACGTCCATGATTGCGCTTGCAACGAATGTGGTGCGCAACAAGACCGAAGCCTGATATTTGCAGGGTGCTGACGATTGCCACGCTTTTATTTCATAAAATTTCGCCGGATTGAGACAGAAAGAGGGTCCGGTGAACCAAGAATAGAACACTCACACAGGAACTGATCCAATGACCGCAATCTCCGACTTCCGGATTGGCCCCTTTGCGCATGCCGGCCTGGGTGTGATCTTGCTATGCCTGGCGACCGCCGGCATGGCCCAGGACGCACCCATCGTCCAGCCTGGTGCTCCCGGTGAAGCGGCGCGTGATCTTAGTGCCGAAGAGGCGATCGAGATAGCCAATACCAGCTACTCGCCGGCCGATGCGCTGTTCATGAAGGATATGATTCCGCACCATCATCAGGCCGTCGAGATGGCCGCGCTGGTGGCCGACCGCACGAATCGCCAGGAACTCCTCGATGTAGCCGGGCGTATCGATGCCTCGCAGGTTGATGAGATCGATTTCATGCAGCAGTGGTTGCGCGAGCGGGGAGAGGAAGTGCCGGAACCGACGGCGCACGATGCAATGCAGACATCCCATGAGATGGCTGGCATGGCCACCCCCGAGCAGATGACCGACCTCGCGCGCTCGGAAGGCACGGCCTTCGAGCGGTTATTCCTCGAGCTGATGATCGCCCACCACGAGGGGGCGGTGAAAATGGTTGAGGAACTGCTCGAGCAGCCAGGCTCAGCGTACGATCCGGTGCTGTTTGAGTTCACCAATGATGTCACCAACGACCAGACCGCCGAAGTCGAGCGAATGAATGCACTTCTGGTCAGCCTCTCCACCGACCCCCGTGCCGGATTGTCGGCGGGTTTTCAGGATGCCGGTCAGGCACTGATGAACATGGAGCTGGTGGCCACGCTGCCCAAACCGCCCGGGTTTTTCGACCCGCAGAACCCCGCCGGATTACCGCCGGCCAAGCCCAAAGAGGATTCCGATGAGTCGGCCGAGACGGATGACGATGGCCAGAGCATTGACGAAACCGAGTGGGGCGAGCGGTCACCGCTCTTAAGTTTCTCCAATACCGACATGGCCTTTTCCGGCGACAAGCTGGTCACTGGCAGCTATCACGGATTCAATGTTTACCAGCTTCAGGACGACGGCGTGCCGAAGCTGTTCAGTTCCGTAGTTTGCCCGGGCGGGCAGGGTGACGTATCTATCGTCGGCGACCTCCTCATTATGTCGGTGGAACAGACCCGCGGACGGGTCGACTGTGGACTACAGGGTGTCAGCAAGGACGTCAGCACCGAGCGCTTCCGTGGGATTCGCATCTTCGACATCAGTGATTTGTCGCGGCCGGTACAGGTAGGCCAGGTTCAGACCTGCCGAGGTTCGCACACACATTCGATTGTCTCCGGCCCCGACGAAGACGGCAAAATAATCGTCTACAACTCCGGCACATCGTCCGTAAGAGAAGGGGATGAGTTGGAAGGCTGCGTCGGTGATATTCCCGGTGACGAACGTACCGCCCTGTTTCGCATCGATATCATCGAGATCCCGGTCGACGATCCATCCAAAGCGCGTATTGTCGACAGTCCCGCCGTATTCGCCGATCCCGAAACGGGCAGGCTGGCCGGCCTGTGGCAAGGCGGCGACCACGGTGAAGATACGCAGGAGAGCAAGCAGACCAACCAGTGCCACGACATTACCGTCTTTCCCGAAGCGGGAATTGCGGCCGGCGCTTGCTCCGGCAATGGCATTATTTTCGATATCTCCGACCCGCTGGACCCACAGCGGATGGACGAAGTCGTGGACACAGGCTTCGCGTACTGGCACTCGGCAACGTTCAACAACGACGGCACCAAAGTTCTGTTCACCGACGAGTGGGGCGGTGGCAGCAGACCACGTTGCCGTACTTACGACCCGCGGGACTGGGGAGCGGATGCCATTTACGACATTGTCGATGGCCAGCTCGAATTTCGTAGCTACTTTAAATTGCCGGCGCCACAGGTCGAGCAGGAAAACTGCGTGGCACACAATGGCTCCATCGTCCCGGTGCCGGGTCGCGACATTTTCGTTCAGGCCTGGTACCAGGGTGGTATCTCCGTAATCGATTTCACCGACTCGGCCAACCCGATTGAGATCGCTTACTTCGATCGTGGCCCCATTCACGAGGAGCATTTGATTCTCGGTGGGTTCTGGTCGACTTATTGGTACAAAGGCAAGATCTACGGCACCGAGATCGCACGCGGGATGGACGTATTGTCACTTTTGCCCAGCGAGTACCTGACGGAGAATGAACTCGCGGCCGCGGGGGTGGCCGACCAGGGACAGCTATTCAATCCGCAGCAACAGTTCCGCGTGACCTGGCCGGCAGAGCCGGTCGTGGCGCGGGCGTATATCGACCAACTCGAGCGCGGCGGTGCATTGTCGGAGTCATCCGTGGCCGAACTCGGAGCAGCACTCGATCGCTCAGCAGCGCAGCTCCATGAGGGCACGCCTGATGGGGATCTGGCCGCTCAACTGGAATCGCTGGCAGCGAACCTGGACAAGGACGGCGGCGTCGCCGTTGCACAGAAACGGCGGTCTGCGCTGGCTGAAACCTTAGGCGGGATTGCGGCCAGGCTGCGCTAAAGCACCTGAGCCCGCCAGCGGCCTGCATTTGAGAAAAGCGGCCGGGTGTAGTGCTCCTGCAGGAATCCCTTGCAGGAGCGCGACCTGATGCGCGACCCCGCGAATCCAAACTTCCACACCCTGATTTACTGCATCAGAATAAATCAGAGGTTCCCTGGCTGATGCCCTGATTCTGCAGCGTCCGTACTGTACCTCCGTGTTCGACCCGGCGAGCCAACCTTACTATCCAACGGTGCTATGCTTTGCAGAGGAGCGTTGCAATGGCGGGCTCGTGAACTCAGACCTCTTACATGGATTCTATCTCGGCGACTCGTTCATTGAGCCCCTCACTGGAAAGGTATCCAATCGCGAGGGGTCGACACATCTGCCACCGAAGGCCGTTGAAGTACTGTTATGCCTCGCAAGGAGTCACGGTGAACTCGTGACCCGCGAGGAGTTGCTCGAGAATGTCTGGGGTGAAGGGCATGGCAGCCGGGAAACCCTGAGTCATGCGATCAGCGAGATACGCCACGCCCTGGGTGATCAGCCGAATAACCCCGGCTATGTCCAAACACTGCCGAAGCGCGGCTATCGCCTGCTGCTGGTACCGGCGGCCGGACCGGCAGGAGCGATCTCAGGCTCGTATCCCGCCATCAGGAATTCCCAGCCGGATTTTTCTGCTCTTGTCGCGAACCTGAAGCGACGCGGTGTTCTTGAAACGGGCTTCGCCTATCTGTTCGTCGGCTGGCTAATTATTCAGGTAGCCGATGTTCTTGCGGAGCGCCTGCCATTTCCGGCCGGAGCCGCAACCTACGTAACCTGGCTTGTCATTGCGGGCTTTCCCATAGCGTTGATCATGTCATGGTATTTCGAGTTTCGTGGAGGGCGCGCCGTTTTGCATGATCCGGCAGCAGATGACGCTGAGCGGCAACGCCTTAGCCCAACCTATGTCGCCGTGATCGCCGCCCTTGGGCTCGCGGCGGTCCTGGTTTATGCATTCGACAACAGTATCGGTCTCCCTGAAAGCAAGGATTTCTCACGAATTCCAGTTTCCAAAAGTGCGCAATTGCCGCCAATCGTTGAAGCTTCGTTCGCCGTTTTGCCATTCTTGAATATTGACGGTAGCGAAGAGACGCAGATTTTCGCAAACGGCCTGGTAGAGGATGTCATTTCCAGACTATCGAGAGTGCCGGGATTGCGTGTTTCAGCGCGCGGTGACTCTTTTTCATTGCAGCCGAATAGCTCGTCAAGGAAAGTGCGCGAGCGACTTCGCGTAAAAATGTATCTTGAAGGCAGTGTCCAGATGCTCGGCGACACCCTGCGGACCACCGTACAGCTCATCAATACGGAAACCGGATTTCATATCCTGTCGCGAAAATTCGATCGCCCGCGGGAAGATTTCTTTGATGTTCGAGATGAAATCACAAGCCTCACGGTGGCCAATATTCGCGTCGCATTGCCACCGGGCGTCGGTGTGTCAGCTCTTAGTGACTCAAACCAACCTTCGTTGGATGCCTATGTTCTCTATCGGCGAGGAATGGATGTGCGAAACGAATTTGCATCCACGGGCAGATTTTCCGCCGCCCTCGAGTGGTTCGACAAAGCACTGGAAGTCGATCCGCAATACGCTGCCGCGCATGCAGGAAAGTGTATTGCGTTCGTCCGGGGATACAGTGAAACCCACGATGTGCGCTACGTAACATCGGCGCAGTCATCCTGCGCCATGGCACTGGGCCTGAACGCCAATCTTGATATCGTACACACAGCGCTCGGTGATCTTTATCGGACCACCGGACAGCTCGATGATGCTGAGGTTGCCTATAAGAAAGCGCTGGCGATAAACGAGTCAAGCTCTGAATCGCTAACCGGTCTCGGCGATATTTATCGACAGCAAAACCGGATGCAGGATGCAGAGACGAGTTTGAACCAGGCCGTTGGCTTGCACCCGGGCGACGCGTCAACCTACAGAATTCTTGGGCTGTTCTTGTACAGCTCCGGGCGGTTCGAGGAAGCGGCGAAGCAATATGAGTTCGTCGTCGGGCTCGAACCCGAAAATACGGATGGTTACCAGAATCTCGGTGCGGCGTATATGCTAAGTGGCAATTTTGAAGCGGCGGCACCAGCCTTTCAGACGGCCATCGATATTGAGCCGCACGCTGTTGCCTACAGCAATCTGGGGCTGTTGCAATATTTTCTGGGCGATCTGGATGCAGCCATTGAAAGTCATTCGAGCGCCATCGCACTCGAACCGAATGACGTCCTTGCACGGTCTAATCTAGGCGACGCTCTTTGGATATCAGGCCGTAAAGCCGATGCCAGAGCGACGTATGAAAAGGCCGAGGAACTGGCATCCGCTGCATTGTCGGTTAATGCGAATGACCCTTATGATTTGATGGATATTGCCTGGATTCGTGCCATGCTCGACAAGCCCGATGCCGCCAGATCCGCGATGGACCGTTCAAAGCGCCTGGCTCCGGACGACCCATACACACATTACTATGACGCACTCGTGTTCCTGCGGGCCGGCGACACTGAGTTGGCGCTCGACGCGCTGGAAATTGCCGCGGACAAGGGTTACTCGCGAAAAATGCTGGCCGTCGAGCCACTTCTGGTGGCGTTGCGGACTAACGCTCGTTTCATTGACGTAATCAAAGTGCGGTAGCTCTGTGTAAACGTGATGCACGATCCGGCTACCGAAACGCTATGATCGTATAGCAGTTGCAAAAAGGGGATATAGAAATGACCAAAGTAATTATTTTGATGTCTACGGTCCTGGTGATCACCGCTTGCTCCTATGATGGAAAATTTCGCAAGGGTACTTTCACCAGTACTGCCTGCGGCAATACGGAAATGGAGGGGTATACCATGAC
>CAYUOY010000117.1:0-12718 GCA_964446495.1 uncultured Woeseiaceae bacterium
ACACCACTGAGCCAGTTTTCACGACCCCGGGCGAGCGGTATTATTGCGATCGATTTGCGCGATGATCACCTGGTTGGCGTGGCAATTACGGATGGTCATCAGGAATTATTGCTGATGGCGAGTAGCGGTAAGGCGATCCGCTTCAGGGAGGAGGATGTTCGTCCAATGGGACGTGGTGCGGCCGGCGTGCGCGGTATCCGCTTGGGAGCAGACCATAAGGTCATCGCTCTTTGTATCCTTGAGGACGGCTTGATTTTGTCCGCCACGGAAAACGGCTACGGCAAGCGCACTACCGTCGATGAATTTCCATTGCAGGGCCGCGGTGGACAAGGTGTTATTGCTATCCAGACGTCGGAACGAAATGGTCGCACGGTGGGAGCGGTACAGGTCAAAGATGAGGACGAAATTATGTTGATCAGTTCAAATGGCACGCTGGTACGTACGCCGGTGAGCGATATATCAATTATCGGCCGCAATACTCAGGGTGTACGGCTGATACGTGTCGGCGCCGAGCAACGACTGGTAGGGCTCGCCCGCATTGAATCGATGGAAGGTGAAGATTCAGAAACCGACGACGAAAAGTAAGCACGACTGTCCAGCACCGACCTGTCTGGTGCACCGCAATTTAACTGATCAGGAACAAAGGCGAAATGTCTCGCATTCACAATTTTAGCGCCGGTCCCGCGGCACTACCCGAAGCCGTATTGCAACAAATCAAAGACGACATCCCGGACTGGAATGAGACCGGCATGTCAGTGATGGAAGTCAGCCACCGCAGCAAGGAATTCGTTGAGCTGGCCGCTCGCGCGGAAAGCAGCGTTCGTACTTTGCTCGACATATCCGATGATTATCGGGTTTTGTTCCTGCAAGGCGGTGCCACACTGCAGTTCGCGATGGCAGCGCTGAACCTGTCGGCGCCAGGTGACACGCTCGACTACGTCATTACCGGTGCGTGGGGGAAAAAGGCGGCAAAAGAAGCTGCACGATTCGCTACTGTCAATGTCGTTGCCGATTCGGCTGACAGCAATTACTCGCATATTCCGGAAGAAACGTCTTGGCGAAAATCAGCGACGGCGGCTTATCTTCATTACACGCCAAATGAAACAATAGGCGGCGTTGAGTTCCATTTTATTCCGGCAAGTGACGGGATTCCGCTGGTTGCCGACATGTCTAGCAATATTCTATCGCGACCCATTGACGTGAATAAGTTTGGAGTCATATACGCGGGCGCGCAAAAAAATGTCGGCCCGGCGGGCATCACGCTACTGATCGTTCGCAATGACCTGATTGAACGCGCACGTGCAAACACGCCAACGTTGCTGACGTACAAAGCATTTGCCGAATCCGATTCGATGATCAATACGCCTCCGACTTTCGCCTGGTACGTCACCGGTCTGGTTTTTGAACATTTGCAGCGTCACGGAGGCCTGGCTGCGATGGCGGATATTAATGCGCGCAAGGCGAAAAAACTCTATGCAGCGATCGATGACTCCGGCATCTACACCAATCCGGTGAGCGTCGATTGCCGTTCACGCATGAATGTGCCGTTTATTCTGCAGAACCCGGCACTGGATGCAGGATTTCTGGCTGAAGCGCAAGAGGCGGGATTAACCAACCTCAAAGGTCATCGTTCTGTCGGTGGCATGCGGGCATCAATTTATAATGCGACGGGTGAAGAGGCGGTGGATGCCCTGATTAGTTTCATGCAGGACTTTGAAAGGCGCAACGGCTAGCGACTGGTGATGAACATGAACATTCAGACCCACTACACACAGATCGGAAAAAATGAAGAAGATACTGACACTAAATAATATTTCGGCCGCCGGATTGAGCCGTTTCCCAGCCGAGCACTATCAAGTGGGGCCTGAGATGGCGGACCCCGACGCTATCATCCTGCGTTCTTTTAATATGCATGAACTTAGCATTCCCGCCAGCCTGAAAGCGGTCGGGCGTGCCGGGGCCGGCGTCAACAACATTCCAATTGACGCACTGAGCGCAATCGGGGTACCCGTATTCAATGCGCCGGGAGCAAATGCCAATGCAGTGAAAGAGCTCGTCATTGCCGGACTGCTGCTGGCGGCACGAAATATTTGCGACGCGCGAGACTATGTACGCGAGTTGGGCCTTGAGGGTGACGAACTGAACAAAGCCGTGGAGAGTGGCAAGAAACAGTTTGTGGGCTTCGAGTTGCCGGGTCGGACTCTGGGCGTCATTGGTTTGGGCGCCGTCGGCGTGCACGTCGCGAATGCCGCGCTGAACCTGGGCATGAAGGTCGTTGGTTTTGATCCGGGCATCACCGTTCGAAGTGCCTGGAAATTATCCTCCGGTGTCGAGCAGGTAGAGACGCTCGAACAGCTGTTTGCGAGCGCGGATGCGGTCACTTTGCATGTACCGCTCATCGAACAGACCAGGAATCTGGTGAACAAGGATCGTCTGAAGCTCATGCGTGAGGGTGCTGTACTGATCAATTTTTCGCGTGGCGGTGTTGTTGATAACGAGGCGGCCCTTGAGGCACTGGGCAATGGCTTGCTGCATGCCTATGTGTGCGATTTTCCGACGCCGGAGCTTATATCGAACAAGAAGGTGATTGCCCTGCCGCATTTGGGCGCATCGACATCGGAGGCAGAAGAGAATTGTGCCGTCATGGTGGTCGAGAATGTCAGAGACTATCTTGAGAATGGCAACGTTCGATTTTCAGTCAACTTTCCGGAGACGATCATGCCGCGAACGGACGCCATTCGCATGACCATTACGAATGCCAACGTTCCCAATATGGTGGGGCAGATTACGACCTGCCTGGCGTCGGCGGGTCTTAATATTACTAACCTGCTTAACAAGTCGAGCGGCGAACTGGCGTATACGCTGGTCGATCTGGATGCGCCGATTCCAGCAGAAACGCGGCAAGAACTACGGAATATCGAAGGCGTCCTGGCTTTGCGAGTCCTTGAAAAGCCCTTGTCCTAGTCCGGGCTAGTGGGGACCAGGGTCAATCGTAAGGATAGAGCGCCCCGGGAAACGTTCCTGTGGCGGACTCACCAGACCCCGTATCTTTTCAGGCGCCAGCCAACAGGGACAATAGTATCAATTAAAACTGACCTGCCGCCGAATTCGAGTCTGGTCAGCATGCGACAGCAACCGTAAGATACGCAAACAACTCGCTGCAAAGGTGGAAACATGGCCAAGTCGCCAAAAAACAATGAGAAGTCGATTGATCTTGGCGCAATTCGCAAGCGCATCGATGAAGTCGACTGCCAGATCGAGGCCCTGATCAACGAACGTGCTCGTTTTGCGCAACAGGTGGGTATCTCCAAGGGTGAGCTTGCCTCGGCCGTGGATTACTACCGGCCCGAGCGTGAAGCGGAGGTCCTGCGAGCGGTCCTTGATCGCAATGAGGGCCCATTGCGAAATGAAGAAATGTTGCGCTTGTTTCGTGAAATCATGTCGGCTTGTCTTGCTCAGCAGGAACCGCTCAAGGTCGGATTTTTGGGTCCGGAGGGGACGTTTACACAGACGGCCGTCTATAAACACTTCGGTCACTCGGTGCGGGCACTGCCGTTCGGCACCATCGATGAAGTCTTCCAGGAGGTTGAATCGGGAGCCGCGGATTTTGGCGTCGTACCGATTGAGAATTCGACCGAAGGCACCGTCAACAATACCCTGGACATGTTTCTGACTTCACCACTGAAGATAAGTGGCGAAATCGAGTTGCGCATTGAGCAGCATTTGCTCGGCAAAATGGAATCCTTGCAGAATATCAAGCGCGTATGTGCTCACGAACAGGCTTTGGCACAGTGCCGCGGCTGGCTCCGGGAGTATTTGCCCGGCGCCGAGTTGATTGGCGTCAGCAGCAACGCGGTCGGCGCCCGTCGTGCGCGTGACGAGGCCGGCACGGCGGCGATCGGCAGCGATACCGCAGCCGAAGTGTACGATCTCAAGATCATGGTCAATAACATTGAAGACCGCGCCGACAATGCGACACGCTTCCTGGTGATTGGCCGCAAGCTCCTCGCCTCCAGCGGAGACGACAAGACGACTATCCTGGTATCTACCAGTGATACGGGAGGGGGAGCGGGTGTGCTGCATTCATTGTTGCAACCATTTACAGCAACGGGCGTGAATATTACTCGCATCGAATCGCGCCCCTCTCGCAAGCAGAATTGGGATTATGTATTTTTCCTGGATCTGGACGGACACGCGGAGGAAAAGCCGTTGTCCGGTGCCCTGGCGGAGCTCAAGGAAATCAGTTCGTTGTTCCGGATTCTGGGTGCGTATCCAAAAGCGGTCAGTTGAGTGTGAATTTCCTGCTACTTCCCTCTGCCATCGACAGCGCTACGCTGACCGTGCCGGGCGACAAGTCGATTTCGCATCGAGCATTGATTTTGGGCGCCATCGCCGAAGGTCAGACCACCGTCAGTGGTTTTCTGGCGGGCGAAGATTGCCTGGCAACCTTGC
The DNA here is from genome assembly GCA_964446495.1 of uncultured Woeseiaceae bacterium. GTDB lineage: Bacteria > Pseudomonadota > Gammaproteobacteria > Steroidobacterales > Woeseiaceae > JAADHU01. The sequence goes on from CAYUOY010000117.1 coordinate 4,453, forward strand.
AAGCCTTACGGCAGATGGATATCCGTATTGAAGAGGTAGACGCGACCACTTTACGGATAGCCGGCGCCGGACTACACGGATTGCAGGCACCCGATGATGCGCTGGACCTCGGCAATTCCGGCACGGCAATGCGACTTTTCGCGGGATTGCTATGTGGTCAGTCATTCAGTACCACTCTGACAGGTGATGAGTCTCTGTCGGGACGGCCGATGGGCAGGGTGATCAAACCACTGTCGGCAATGGGTGCGAAAATTGAAAGTACAGAGGGGAAACCACCTTTGGTCGTGCAGGGAAACAACCTGCTGGTGGGCATCAACTACCCGCTGCCGGTGGCCAGTGCGCAGGTGAAATCGGCGATACTGCTCGCAGGTCTTTACGCGGAAGGCGAAACGTTCATCACAGAACCAGGTATTACCCGCGACCATACAGAACGTATGCTGCGTTCGATGGGCGTTACGTTGAGTGCTGAACATGGACGCATTCGAATGACCGGAAAGCAATGTCTGCGGGCCACCGACGTACTGGTTCCGGCAGACCTCTCCTCGGCAGCGTTTCTAATTGTTGCGGCGCTAATTGCGTCTGATTGCGAATTGCTCATCGAAAATGTGGGCGTCAACCCAACGCGAAACGGCGTGATAACCATACTGCGAGACATGGGTGCGGACATTGAACTGGAGAACGCTCGCATGCTGGGGGAGGAACCGGTTGCCGATCTTCGGGTGCGCTCCTCGGCGCTGAAGGGAATTGACGTCGATTCAGCCCTGGTGCCCCTGGCAATCGATGAATTTCCCGTGTTGTTCATTGCGGCCGCTGCGGCGGACGGGAGTACCCGGTTTGCAGGAATCGCCGAGCTGCGGGTCAAAGAAAGTGATCGGCTCAATGTTATGGCTCGGGGGTTGCGCGCGCTGGGCGTTGAAGTCGAAGAGGGCGAGGATTGGGCGAGGGTGCGCGGCGGCGATTTCTCAGGCGGTACGGTCGACAGCCATGGTGACCATCGCATTGCCATGGCGTTTGCTGTCGCGGCCACCCGTGCCGAAAGCGCGGTCCTCATTAAGGACGTCGCTTCTGTGGAGACCTCTTTTCCGGGATTCGACGCCAGTTTGCGCTCCATAGGAGTTAACATAACGCAATCGACCGGCGCACCGCTGTGACCGTGGCGGAGGTCATACCCGTTCTTACTATCGATGGGCCCAGCGGCTCGGGAAAAGGCACGATAGCGCGGCGCGTCGCGCGGTCACTGGGCTGGCACCTTCTGGACAGTGGCGCGTTGTATCGTCTGGTCGCCTTATCGGCCGAGCGGGCCGGCATCGCTGAGGATGACGAAGCCGCGTTGGGGCGGCTGGCCGGCAGCATGCAGGTCCGGTTTGATGCAAACGATAATGATGAAGAACGAATCTGGCTGGGTACGGATGATGTCACCGGGGAAATTCGGACCGAAGATTGCGGCCGGGCTGCCTCCCGGGTTGCGATAGTTCCGGCCGTGAGAGAGGCGTTGATCGACCTGCAGAAAGGCTTTCGTACGGCGCCCGGACTGGTGGCGGATGGTCGCGATATGGGTACCCGTATATTCCTCGATGCGGGGCTCAAAGTGTTTTTGACAGCAACGCCGCAAGAACGGGCCAAAAGACGTCATAAGCAGTTGAAGGACAAGGGTATTGATGTTAGCCTTCCGGCCCTCTCGCGGGAGATAGAGGCCCGTGACCGGCGAGATTCCGAACGTTCCATCGCACCATTGCGGCCTGCTGACGATGCCAGGGTACTGGATTCCAGCAGTCTGACGATTGATGCCGTGACGCAAACAGTATTGAACTGGGTGCGTGAACGTAAAGGGAATGGCCATTAGTTTTTAATCGGAGCAGCCACGGAAGGTGCTGTTCTGTTCTTGAGGTAACCGTCTGCCATAGGAATTGGCCTGACGATTTAATGGGCGAGAATCGCAATAACGATTCTCTGGTTTAATCTTATGTCTGAGAGTTTTGCTGAGTTATTTGAAGAGAGTTTTGCCAGTCAACAAATAAAGCCGGGTGCCATCATCATGGGCACCATTGTTGCTGTTAACGACGATGTAGTCATCGTCAGTGCCGGTCTCAAATCAGAGGCTGTCATCCCCATCGAACAATTTCGAAACGATAAAGGCGAGTCTGACATTGCTGTCGGCGACGAGATAGAAGTTGCGCTCGACGCGGTAGAAGACGGTTTTGGTGAGACGCGCCTTTCTCGTGAAAAAGCGATTCGAGCGAGAACCTGGATCGACCTGGAAAAAGCGTACGAAGACAGCGAAGTGGTCATCGGCGTTATTAACGGGCGGGTCAAAGGTGGATTCACCGTCGAAATCGACAATGTCCGAGCATTTTTGCCCGGATCTCTGGTTGATGTTCGTCCGGTTCGCGATCCTGCCTACCTGGAAGGCAAGAGCCTGGAATTCAAGGTCATCAAGCTGGATCAGCGCCGCAACAACGTTGTGGTGTCTCGCCGCGCCGTAGTTGAACAAGAGTACAGTGCCGAACGCGAAGCGCTGCTCGAGTCACTGCAGGAAGGCAACACCATTAAGGGTATCGTCAAGAACCTGACCGATTACGGTGCATTTGTGGATCTCGGCGGCATTGACGGTCTGCTGCACATCACCGATATGGCGTGGAAGCGGGTCAAACATCCCTCCGACGTGGTTAATGTCGGCGATGAAATCGATGTCAAAATCCTGAAGTTTGACCGGGAGCGCCAACGCGTATCACTCGGTATCAAGCAGCTGGGAGATGATCCCTGGCATGATCTGGCACGTCGCTATCCGCCCGATACCCGTATCTTCGGCAAAATTACGAATATCGCTGATTACGGCTGTTTCGTAGAGATTGAAGAGGGTGTTGAGGGGCTGGTTCATGTGTCCGAGATGGACTGGACCAACAAGAACGTTAACCCGGCGAAAGTGGTTCAGGTTGGTGAAGAAGTTGAAGTCCTGGTCCTCGAAATTGACGAGGAACGTCGGCGTATTTCGCTTGGAATCAAGCAGTGTAAGTCGAATCCATGGGCAGAGTTCTCCGCTGGCGTTAATCGTGGCGACAAGGTCAGTGGCCAGATTAAATCGATTACCGACTTTGGTATTTTCATTGGTCTTGACGGTGGCATCGACGGTCTCGTGCATTTGTCAGATATCTCCTGGGATGTGCCCGGCGAAGAAGCCGTTCACAACTTCAAGAAAGGCCAGGAAATCGAAGCGGCCGTTTTGGCGATTGATTCTGAGCGTGAACGAATCTCACTTGGTATCAAGCAACTTGACAAAGACCCGTTCTCAGGCTGGTTGGCCGAGAATCCGAAGAATTCGGTCGTTAAGGGTACCGTTATTGAAGTGGATGCTCGCGGCGCAGTGGTCGATCTGGGCGATGGCGTAACGGGTAGCTTGAGAGCATCTGAACTTGCAAGCGATCGGGTGGAAGACGCACGTACGATGATCAAGATTGGTGATGAGGTTGAGGCCAAGTTCACGAATGTTGATCGCAAGAGTCGCAGCGTTACGTTGTCGATCAAAGCCAAGGAAGTCCATGAGGAAGAAGAGGCGCTGAAGAGCTACAAATCAGAGACAGCTGCCGTCTCAACAGGCACCACGTTGGGCGAACTTCTCAAGGAAAAAATGGGCGGCGGTTCAAAATAGGAAAAAAAAGCTGGCCCGGACCGTCGGTCCGGGCTATATTTCCTTTATAATCGGCGGCTTACGCGAAAAGAACCTGGGACATTAAGCGAAACGGATTATGACAAAATCTGAACTCATTGAATTAATCGCCAGAAAGCAGAAACATCTTCCGGCGAAAGACGTCGAGCTGGCAGTAAAGCATCTGCTGGATTTGATGAGTGATGCGCTTGGTCGCGGCGAACGAATCGAAATTCGCGGTTTTGGCAGCTTTTCACTGCATTTTCGGCCGCCGAGGATTGGTCGGAACCCAAAGACCGGTGAGGCGGTTGCGCTTTCAGGTAAATACGTTCCGCACTTCAAGCCGGGCAAAGACCTGCGAGAGCGCGTCAATGCCAGTCGGGACTTCCCGATAAAGAGCTAAGGCCGAGCAGTAAAAGCGCGCTGTCGCCACGCAAAAGGTGGCCAGCGCCTTACCATAAGCCTGCGAAACCCCTAAACTGTCCTTCAACCGGGTGAAATTGCGCCCGCAACAGGGTTCCGCTCTCATGTTCAAACGAATTGCTGTCATAGCGCTGGTGTTGTTGGTTTTCATCGCGATGGCCTGGTTCACCAGCATCAATCCGGGCAGGATGAGTATTGATCTTGCTTTCGGCACCGTTGAACCGTCCGTCCCTTTGGCTCTCGCGGTGACTTTCGTACTGGGCTGGATGTTTGGGCTGCTGAGCGTGACCCTCTATTCTTTAAAGCACGCCAATGAACGACGTCGCCTCCGAGCCGCATTGCGCAAGTCGGAATCAGAGGTCACCAGCCTGCGTAGTTTGCCGATCGACAATGCCGACTGAATCGACATTTCTCCTTGCCGGGTTATTTCTGCTGCTCGCGGCGGCGGGCTGGGCGCTGGGCCGTTTCGGGGAACGCGAAGAAGAGGAAGGCGCTCCGCCGCCGTTGAACCTGGATTATCTGAAAGGTCTCAATTTCCTTCTTAATGAGCAAACCGACCAGGCACTCGAGCATTTCATGAAAATGGTGCGTGTTGACGACAGCACGATAGAAACCCATTTCGCGCTTGGCAGCTTGTTTCGACGTCGAGGTGAGGTGGATCGCGCGATTCGCATTCACCAGAATATTATCGCCCGACCTGATCTTGCTGCAGAACAACGGGATCAGGCGTTCGCATCACTGGCGAAAGACTATTTGAAGGCCGGTCTCCTGGATCGCGCAGAAAGCATGTTCGTGCGCCTCGCAGCGGGATCGCGTTTCCAGGTGGAGGCGCTGGAGCAATTGTGCCGTATCTATGAACAGGAAAAAGAATGGCAGAAAGCGATTGATACGAGCCAAAGACTCGAGATTCTCAGTGGCAAATCCAAGGCGCTGCAAATCGCACATTATTATTGTGAGCTGGCCGAGCAAGCGGCGGGCAACAAGGAATTTTCGATCGCTCGCGGCTTTGTCAAGAAGGCGCAGAGCGGGAGGCCGCGGACACTGCGTGGCGCACTGACCCGTGCGGACATCGCTCTGGCGACGGATGATACGAAAACCGCCTTGCGTTTGTATCATCGTATTATCGATGAGAATGCCTACCTGATTTCGGAGGCCTTACCGAAGCTGGTACACATCTACGAAAGTAACGGTTCAGTTGCGAAGCTCGACAAGAGCTTGCGATCGCTGCTCAGGAACAAGTCGACCCTTAACAGGGAGATCGCCTACGCCGCGATTGTGAATGACATTGGCGGAATTGATGTGATCGATGAATGCGTCGAAGAATATTTGCTTAACGAACCGACATTGGCCCAATTTATCGACCTGCAACGGGTGGCCGGAGAAGACGAAGAGAGTCGCAGGGCTGCGATGGAAAAGGTTCGAGCGGGCTTAAACAAACTGGCGTCATCGACGCCGCGCTACCAATGTAAAGAATGCGGCTTTTCGAGCCAGCGCCTGGTGTGGCAGTGCCCGAGTTGCAAGGACTGGGAAACACAGCGTCCCTTCGCCAGCGTTCAATTCGATTCTCTTTTACAGCGCAACGGCATCATCGACTATTGATGCACCGGCATTTGTCGTTGTCAGTATCGATCCAGCTCCGGAGCATTTCACGATAAAGCTGGCAGTTTTGGCGCATGTGAAATGTTGTCTGCCATTTTAAGCTCCTTTTCGAGAGGCCATTGCAACCCTGACAGTGGCATTCGTTGAAAATAACCAGGAGTACATCATGAATCGATCAAAACGCATCCTTTTGTCCATAGCCTTTGCGAGCTTCCTGCCTGTTTCCGTCATTGCGGGGCCGGTCGACGTGAACTCCGCGAATGCGGAGACGATCTCGGCTGAGCTGAAGGGAGTGGGCCTCACCAAAGCAAACGCCATCGTCGACTATCGTAACGAGCACGGAGCATTTGAAGCTGCCGAAGACCTGGTACAGGTGAAAGGCATTGGCGCGAGGACGGTCGAGATTAACCAAGAGAACATACGCTTGAAGCCGCTTTCCGAATAAGCGGAGACGTATGAGTAAGTTGGCCTGCGCGGCATCAGTCGCGCAGGCCCGAAGGGCCCGGATGATTTGAGTGATCAGCTTCGTATGATTGAATGTGATCCGTTGCCACCAAACGGCGGTTCGAATTGGCTATGATGTGCGGGTATTTCAACCTGTAGGGAGAATGTTCTTGCCAACACCGATTCGATCCGCCGTATTTCCTGTCGCGGGACGCGGTACACGCTTTTTGCCCGCCACCAAGGCGAGTCCGAAGGAGATGCTTCCGGTGGTGGACAAGCCGCTTATCCAGTATGCGGTGGAAGAGGCTGTGGCTGCCGGCGCGACCAAGTTGATTTTCGTCACGGGAAGCTCGAAGCGAGCGATAGAAGATCATTTCGATACAGACCCGGAGCTCGAACGGGCGCTCATCGCGGCCGAGAAAAATGACCTGCTCGAATCGATCCGCAATATCGTACCGAAGGGCGTGACCTGCATTTATATCCGGCAGGGAGAGCCTCTAGGCCTGGGGCACGCAGTCCTCTGTGCGCGTCCTGCCGTCGGCAATGAGCCATTTTTCGTACACCTCGCAGATGATCTGATTGCGGGAGAACCGGCGTGCCTCAAGCAAATGGCGGACGACTACGAGAAGCACGGTGGCAGCATTGTTGCGGTGGAGGAAGTGCCACATGAGAGTACGTCAAGCTACGGCATTGTCGGCCTTGACGACGATGGCAGTCAGTCACAGCGCATCGTCAGCATTGTTGAGAAACCGCAACCTGAAGACGCTCCGTCAAATCAAGCGGTGGTAGGGCGCTATCTGCTGTCCCCAGCGGTATTCGACAAGCTTAAGTCGACGGGTCGTGGCGCCGGTGGCGAGATTCAGCTAACTGATGCTATCGCTGACCTGTTAGCCGAACAACCGGTGTATGCTTTTGCCTTTAAGGGTGACCGTTTCGATTGCGGCAGCAAGCTTGGATATCTGCAGGCAACGATTGCTTACGGGCTGGCTCATGAGGAAATCGGGCCCGCATTTCGCGAGCACCTGCGCACGCTGAACGCCGATTGAACGGGGAATTCTGGAAGGGCAATGAGCCGCAAGAAGCACTGGGAAGAGGTTTACGCTTCTAAGGATGCAGAGAGACTGGGCTGGTATCGGCCTTGTCTGGAAACGTCATTGGCGTGGATCGAAGAGCTCGGTCTGAGCGCCAATGCACCGATCATTGATGTAGGCGGCGGCGTGTCCGCATTGATCGGCGATTTGCTCGATGCCGGTCATCAAGCCCTGACGGTCGTCGACATTTCCGAAGCGGCCCTGTCTGCCGCCGCCGGGAAGCTGGGCGCCGGAGGGGATGGTGTGACCTGGTTGCCAGGCGATATCACGTCGATCGACTTGCCCGTCAACCGTTACGACTTATGGCACGACCGGGCAGTGTTTCATTTTCTTACTGAACCTGAGCAACAAAGACTGTATCGAGAAAATCTACTCAAGGCCCTGAAGCCGGCTGGTCACTTGATAATGGGGACGTTTGCCCCGGAAGCACCGCCACGCTGCAGTGGCTTGCCGGTCCAACGATACGATCATGAATCGTTGACGGCTGTCCTGGGCGAGGCGTTCGATTTGGTACGCCACAAGACGGAGCTACACGTGACCCCAGGATCGGTGCACCAGATGTACACCTATTGTCTTTTCCGCCGCAAAGACTGAGCCAACGATACGGTTCGGCCTGTTAAGAGCGGCCGCGCCAAGTCCGAATTTCCAGAGTGTTGCCTGGCCGGTAGTCGGATGAAAAAAAGGTGTTGCCGAAAGGCATTTGCCGGCACGGCCTTCGGTCAGTTCGTTGCCTGCTACAACACGCCGCGCTAACGTTCTTATAACGTTGACATCATTTGATACCAGAATTCCACGCTGTCGTTAAACGCGGAGATTGCGATTTTCTCATCGATTCCGTGATCGTTATTGCCCTCTGGCGTCTGCACGATAGCGGAAACACCGTAGGTCGGAATGCCGGCACTTCGAGTGTACAGGCCGTCGGTTGCTCCGGTTGACATGCCGGCCTGGATACGAATACCGGGATACTGGTCGGTTGCCAGTGTCGTGATGCGCTCGAGAACCTCAGGGCTCAGCGCGGAGGGCGGAGTTACCTCCGGCTCGTAGTTAGTGCGCATCTGGATGGATT
>CAYUOY010000118.1:0-12578 GCA_964446495.1 uncultured Woeseiaceae bacterium
GGTAGACGCATGACCGAGACGGGCAACTGGCGGCTACTCTGGTAGCAACGAGTACCCGGCGGGCGCCACCGCCGCCCAGAAGTGTAGATTGGTTCCCGATTCGTTTTGCATAATCAGTCAGAATTTCGGGGCGATGAGCCACCTTCTCAAAATAGCCGAACTTGCTGCCCCGCGAGCTGACGTCCAGTTTCGTGGAGACGCCTATGGAAGCCAGGATTTGCGACGTTTCCTGCGCGATGTCATGGCGATGGCCAACTGCTCTGTGGAGGGACCGCGCTACATCGTGGTTGGCGTGGACCTGACCGACGCGGGGCAAAAGCGCCTGAATTCGATTCCGGAAAAGGACTTCGCTGGCAAGCCGTCCTACCAAACACTGGTCCTGGACTTCATTGAGCCGCAAATCCGCTTGAGCTACACGCCAGTCACAGTCGAGGGGCAGCGTCTTGGCATTTTCGAGATTCCGCACTGCCATGACAAGCCATACATGATGCGCATTGATCACTCTGAGACCTTGCGGCGCGGCGACGCCTATGTGCGATCGAATAATGCCGCCGTAAAACTTGGTCGTCGGCAATTGCAGGCCATGTTTGAAAAGAAATTTCATGAACAAGCATCGACTCGGCGCATCGAGATTGGCTTTCCGGGTGAGATCATCCACAAGGTCCTGAAAGTGAAAACCGTCGACCTCGCTGCCCTGCCATCCGCCGTTGCGAGCTCAAAACTTAATCAAATGTTAAGCGTGCAGAAGAACTCAAGGCAGTCCGGATCAACCACTGTGCTGGCGCGCCTGACTCACACGCGTTTGTTCGGCTCCGACGACCCCTATGAAAGCAGAAGTAGCGAGGAACTGATCGCCGAGATGGCTGAAATAAAACTAAGACATCGAGTTGAAGACGAGCACTTCATGTTTGAGAAAAATGCACAGAGGCTGCAATTCGTTGTCTACAATCAGGGCGATGACGTCATCGAAGACGCAAACCTGGCCCTGTCAATGCCAAATCACGCCTGTTTCCGTGTCGCGAGCGAATTACCAGCCCCACCCCACAGTGATACTTACGTCGATTTTCAACCACAGGAAAAAGGCCGATATCCGGGCGTCCGAATAAAAGACAGCGCCATTCAGGTATCCAATACTATCGGTAAGATCCCCTGTGGTGAGATGGCGTTTGCCTTCGATGTACCACTGCGTATTTGCGCGGGTTCTGAACTCAAGGGACGAAAATTCGGTATCCGATACGCCCTGACCGGGGCCAACCTGCACTCTCCCGTAACCGGCACATTGCGACTGGTTTTTTAACGTCAGGCCGCTGATGATTCCTGCGGGTACATAAGCTTATATACGTCAGGCCTGCTGACCCTGGTCTCTTCAGGCGTCAATGCATCGAGCTCATGCGGAAAAACCAGCCACTCCGAGGTTTCGTTGAGGTAGTAGTCCGGCACCAGATCCGTCTGGTTACGCGACGGCTTGTACCAGGGAACTGCCATGCGAATATTCTGCGGCGCATTGCCCCGTGCCCGACGTTTCAACTCACCGATGACGGCCGCGAAGGTGTTGCCGGTATCGAATACGTCATCAACAATGAGCAGTCGGTCATCGTGGCAGATTTTCTTGATAATGTAGTTGAGGCCATGGACGGAAACTTCAGTACGCTCATCAATGCCTTCGTAAGAAGATGTCCGTATGGAGATATGATCTGACGCGACGCCGCAATAGGACAGGATTTCCTGCACGGCGACACCCACCGGCGTGCCACCACGCCAGATCGCAATAATCATCGTTGGTTCGAAACCGCTTTCGAGAATCTTGATGCCAAGGCGAAACGAATCTTCGAGCAGATCCTGAGCCGACAGGACGGTCTTTTCCATGAAGCAACCTCCGCAAGATCGAACAGGTCATGGTTGGATTTCGAATTGTGCTGACCTGTGGATTGCCGCGTATACTACATCAATTACGCACAACCGAGATGCTCGGATGGACAAAGTATTCATAGCAGCAGACGACCTGTTGCTCGACTCTTTCAAGCTCGCCAAAACGATTCACAAAGCAGGTTTTAAACCCGACTTTCTGGTGGGTCTGTGGCGTGGCGGCAGCGCCGTCGGAATTGCTGTACAGGAAGGGCTCAATCATTTCGGCGTCACCACGGATCACATCGCGATTCGCACCTCCTACAGTGGTCAGGCCAAATACTCGGAAATGGTGGACAAAGCAGACGGTATCCGCGTCCATGGCCTGCAATATTTGCTGGAGAACCTCTGTCAGGAACATTCCCTGCTAATCGTCGATGACGTCTATAGCACCGGTTCCAGTGTCAAGGCGGTCATTGACCGCTTGACGGAGAAGACAAGACGCAATTTGCCGCACGATATCCGCACCGCAACCGTGTGGTATCGGCCTTCGGACAGGACCATCCGCGAACCGGATTATTTTGTGCATAAAACCAGTGACTGGCTGGTGTTGCCCTATGAGCTTTCGGGACTGTCCGTCGACGAACTTCAGGAGCACAAGCCAGAACTGGCACCGGTCATCGACAGACTGCGGCAACTCGTCAACAGCGACGCCTGAAACACGTGGCGTCGGGCAGGCCTGTCGAAGTCCTCAGAAGCGGGTGACGGTGACCTTTTCGCCCATCAGATAGGTGGCTGCCACCGCCCTGTCGTCACCCATCACTAATAGCGCAAAGAGTTTTTCGGCGATGTCAGTGCTGCTGGACAGGCGTCGCTCGAGCATCGGTGCACCTGCCGCATCGAGCACCACAAAATCCGCCTCCTTGCCGTGGGCGAAATTTCCGATTTTGTCATCCAGACACAAAGCCTTCGCACCACCAAGAGTCGCCAGATAGAGTCCTTTGAACGGATCCAGGGACTGGCCCTCCAGGTGCAGAACCTTGTAGCCTTCACCCAACGTCGTGAGCATGCTCAGGCTGGTGCCACCGCCAACGTCGGTGCCGATGCCAACGCAAATTCCGGCCTCCTCAGCAGACTGGAGATCGAACAAACCACTGCCAAGAAACAGATTCGAGGTGGGGCAAAAAGCGATGGCGCCGTTGAGCTCTGACATGAGCTCGCGATCTTCCTGATCGAGGTGCAGGCAGTGAGCGAATACGGATCGCTCTCTTACAAGGCCGTATTGTTTGTAAACATCGAGGTAGCTGCGACTCCAGGGAAACTGCCCTGCAACCATATCGCACTCGGCTTTATTCTCGGCCAGGTGCGTATGGATGTGCACATCGGGAAATTCGTTGGCGAGCTTGCCCATCGATTCGAGCTGCGCTTCGCTGGAAGTCACGGCAAATCGCGGCGTGATCGCATAGCCGAGGCGGCCATCTCCATGCCAACGCTCAATCAATTCCCGGCTGTCGCGATAGGCGCTTGCTGCGCTGTCCTGAAGCGCCGGCGGACAATTTATATCCATCAGAACCTTACCGGTCAAAAGACGCATATTGCGTTGCTTCGCCGCCGAGAACATGGCATCCACCGACTGTGGATGGACGGTAGAAAACACCAGCGCAGTTGTCGTGCCATTGCGCAGCAGCGCGTCGGCAAAAAAATTCGCCACTTCATCGGCATGCGCCCGATCGGAAAACCGTTGCTCGACCGGATAGGCGTACTTGTTAAGCCAATCCAGTAGTTGCTCACCATAAGAGGCAATGATGTCTGTTTGTGGATAGTGAACATGGCAGTCAATCATGCCGGGAATGATCAATTTTCCGCCAAGGTCAGTTATCGGGAAATCGACAGGGAGTGCTTTCAACAGCTCTTCGGCCGGACCAACGCGACTAACCAGACCATCATCAACCAGCAAGATCCCGTCGTCGAAATATTCCGCGGCCGTCGGCTCGCCGCTGCCGGGATCTGCAAGGCAGTGGAGAATGGCGCCACGGAACGCGCTGCTGCGGGCCATAGCCTCTAGTCGACCTCGAGCGTTACCGGCTCGCCGAAAACATGCTCTTCGTAGTTGCCGTGACCGCCGGCGCGATCAACTATCAGGAAATTCTGGCCAGTCTCCAACGCAATCAATGGCATGTGCCAAACGCCCTTGTGGTAGTTCACGCCCTGATGCCCGTTGGTCACAAATGCCCGCAAATCACACGGTTCAACCGATTCACCCGCAGGTGCCACCACCACCACAAATCGAAACGGCGCCAGCGGTACGAATGCCTGGCTGCCGTGCGGATGTCTTTCCATCAGATCGAAACAATAGGGCAAGACGGTCATCGACCTGGATCGGGCAATGCTGATCGCGGTGTGCGCGCCATTACCCGAGTCGATATCGATCGTTGCCAGATCGTCAAATCGTTCGAAGCGCGCAGCATTCATGGCTGCTTTGTGATCAGGCAATGCTGCAATCACGTCTCCGTACGGTGCGAATCGTTCACTTGAAATGGGAACGGCATTGACGACCGTACTGGTCATGGCGCACTGCTCAGGTGTCCGTTTACCCGCAACCGGCTCACGCCGCCGTCCGGAAAAATGGACAGGCGCAAATGCGTTACCGGGCCGACTGATTGCAATTCATTGGAGAAAACATGCCGTTGATCGGCTGACAGTTTTTGTTTGGGCAACAAAATCGGCCAATCCTTGCTCACGGTTTCCAGTTGACCGAATGGAACGTCGGCTGCTGCGGCCGCTTGCAACATGACCTGATCAGGGTAGTTTCCCTTGAAGTGCGCCGTATCAATCTCGATTTCGTCAATAACGCCACTATGCCCCAACGACAGGATTACCCAGTCATTTCCGGGCCGGCGACGACGTGCAGTCTCCCAACCGTCGCCCATGTTAATGCCACGCCCGGCCAGGTTGAGGTTGTGCATACTGCCAAAATGTTCGTCGTTACAGAGCAAGGCACGACCGCCATTTTCAAGCGCCAGCAAGTCGATGCGCGTGCCCTCTTCGAGGCGACCGAGATCAGGTCGCACCTCACCGTAAATTCGTAAGCGCGCGACACCACCATCCGGATAGATATTGAGACGTACGTGCGAAAATACCGTCTCATTCTCGAGGGCAATGTACTGATGTGAATCGCCCTGCAGTTCCACTCGTTCTGTCAGCGACTGCCATTGATCATCCGCCGGCACGAGGTCATCACTGTTGCAGGCATCGATTGATGCCGCGGGCGGATAGTTGCCCGTGAAGTGACTGGTTTCGATATCAAAACCACGTATGACACCGGGGATACCGAGCTTTACGATGCAATAGTCGTGGCCGGGCCCGCGTTTACGCCGACTCTCCCAGCCATCCATCCACTTGCCATGGTCGTCATATTTATCATCGATGAACACCGGGTCCTGTGGCTCGATCAGCCGCTCCTTGGCTCCAAAAAACTCGTCATTCGCATAAACGACCCGTGTATCCAGCCGCGGCTGTTCCAGTCGCACCCATTGGTGAAACGGATTTTTCTGTTTGTCACTCATCGTTGAGCGTATGTCCTTCTTCAATCATGGCCGCAAATCTCAACCCGGCAATTTTGTGAATTTCCTGAATGGCTTTAGCCATTTCTGCCTGCCGGTTATTGTGCAGGCGTTCCTGGAAGGCCGCCAGAATTTTGTGCCGGTTACTGTTACGCACTGCCATTACAAACGGAAAATTGAATTTTCGCTTGTACTTTTGATTGAGTTTCTGAAACTGCTCAAACTCATCGGCTGTGCATTGATCGATTCCAGCGCTCTGCTGCTCCGCGCTCGATTCCTGGGTTAACTTACCGGCTACCGCCGCTTTTCCCGCCAGGTCAGGATGCGCACAGATTAACTCTAGCTGCGTGGACTCGTCCGCACGATCGACACAGCCGGCGAAAAGTTTTGCCAACTCCAGCGCAGCGTTGCTCGCGAGCAACTCCCAGGCCTGCTCGGCGACCCATGCCGAGTGTTCGTAGATGCCACCGTAGCGTCGCACGAATTCATCGCGACTCATGTTCATGATGCCGGGTGATACTGACGCCAGTGCCTGGCGATATCGATGCGACGACACACCCACACATCCGTATGCGCCGCGATGTGATCCAGAAAACGAGCCACGGCGGATGCCCGGCCCGGCCGGCCCGCCAGTCGACAATGCAGGCCAATGGACATCATTTTCGGTGCCCGGGCACCCTCCGCATACAAATAGTCAAACGTGTCCTTCAGGTAGTCAAAAAACTGCTGACCTGAATTGAATCCCTGTGCCGTAGTAAAGCGCATGTCATTGGCATCAAGAGTATAGGGCACCATTAACTGCGGCTCGCCGAAGGAATCGTCCCAGTACGGCAGATCATCCGCGTAACTATCCGCGTTATACAAAAACCCGCCTTCCTCAGCGACGAGGCGGTGGCTGTTGGCACCGCAACGTCCCAGATACCATCCCAGCGGCCGCTCACCGGTCAATTCGGTGTGTATGTCGATGGCCTGCTGTAAATGACGTCGCTCGAGCGTTGCGTCAATCGAGCGATAGTCGATCCATCGATAGCCGTGACTGGCGATCTCCCATTCGGCATCCTGCATGGCGGCAACAATATCCGGGTTACGCTGCAACGCCATGGCGACGGCAAAAACGGTCAATGGCAGTTCGCGCTCGCTGAACAGCCGGTGCAAACGCCAGAATCCGGCCCGTGAGCCATATTCGTACAACGACTCCATGTTCATGTGCCGCTCGCCTGGAAACGGCTCCGCGCCGACAATTTCAGACAGGAAAGCCTCCGATGCCGCATCACCGTGCAAGATGCAGTTCTCCGCACCTTCCTCGTAATTGATGACAAATTGAACGGCGATTCTGGCGTCGCCCGGCCAGTGGACGTCAACGCCTTCGCGCCCATAGCCTTTGAGGTTTCGCGGGTAGGACTTGTCAGTCATGCGCTTGGCCTGCGATGCCCAGGTACCAGGCATCGATCATCAGTCGTTCGTCTTCACTGATACCGGTCAGGTTACCGATCGGCATTACGCGAGTGACGACCGTCTGTTGGTAGATGCGGTCCGCATCAGCAAGGATCTGCTCCTCGCTGTCAAACATCACCCCGGCGGGGGCCGCCGGAAACGCAATATGAGTCGGCTCGGCCGAGTGGCAGGTGACACAGCGATGCTCAATGACCGGCCGAATATCTTCAAGGCTTAGCGCTGCGGACGTCGTTGCTCTCGATTTCGGTGCCATGGCGATGGCCATAATGATGAGGATCACGGCCGCCGCAATAATCGGCAGTGGCGATGCCTTACCTTTATGCCGCGCGACGAAGTAGATGCGAATAAGAGCGCCAATCATTGAAATGGCGACCAGTATCAGCCAGTTGTATTCATGCCCAAAGGTCATCGCATAGTGATTGCTGGTCATGACGAAGAGTACTGGCAGCGTAAAATAAGTGTTGTGAACCGAGCGTTGCTTCGCTCTGATCCCGTCGGCAGGGTCCGGTGCCTCGCCGCGGCCGGCGGCCTCCACCATTTTGCGCTGCCCGGGAATGATGACGAAGAACACGTTGGCGACCATGATCGTGCCAAGTACGGCTCCATAGTGAATGAATGCACCTCGACCGCTGTAGAGCTCACACAAGCCCCAGGCCAGGAATGTGACCAGCCCGAACAACACCGCACCCAGCGCTGCATCGTTCTTTCCCAGCGGTGACCGGCACAACAGATCGTAAATTACCCAGCCGGAAATCAAAATCAAGACGGCGAAGCCGACCGCATAGGCTGGCGACAAATCGGCCACGGATTTATCGATCAGGTAGACATCGGCGCCGTACCAGTAAATCAGGGCAAGCATGAACATGCCGGTCATCCAGGTCGTGTATGCCTCCCACTTGAACCAGTGCAGCGTCTCTGGCAATACCTTCGGTGCTACTTTGTATTTTTGTGCATGATAAAAACCACCGCCGTGCACCGACCATACTTCGCCGCCCACGCCCTTCTCAACATCCGCCGGGTTTTTCGGTGTCTCAAGGTGATTGTCGAGCCAGATGAAGTAAAAGGATGCGCCGATCCAGGCAATACCGGTTATGAAATGGGCCCAGCGTGCGAGGATATTCAGCCAATCTAAGAGGTACGCTTCCATATTCTATTTCTGACCCTTGATTTGAAATACGTTTTCTTCATGCCCGTCAACGACCAACTGCGCGGCGGTCTCGCGGATCTGCAAGATCTCAGCGGCGACTGAAACCGAAATTTCCGCCGGCTTCTTGCCACTGATACCCGCCACACCGATCGGGCAGGTCAGTCTCTCAATATTCGCCACTCCCGTGCTCTGCATGCGCCGCACGAATCGACGCCGCTTCGACTGTGATCCGATCAGCCCACAGTACGCGAAATCGCCTCGATTGAGCACAGTGCCGCAAATATCTTCGTCAAGGGCATGACTGTGAGTCATTATCAGGAAAAACGAATTTGCTGGCATCGCGGCAACTTCAAGCGGCGGGGAGTCGCTTCTGATCGCTTGTACGTTTGCTGGCATCGATTTCGGAAACACGTTGCGCCGACTATCGACCCAGCGGATATTGCAGTCCAGCGTCGCAAGCATTGAGACAGTCGCTGTACCAACATGCCCGGCACCGAAGACGGCTATGTTAAAACTGGAAGTGACAATGGGCTCAATGAGAAAATTGTTTTTCGCATCTACTCGCACATGCTGCGCGTCTCCATCGAACAATGTTTCGCGCGCCGCCGCAGCCGTCCCGACATCCAGCTGGTCGAGTTGCGTATCGGCAATAACTTCCCGGCAGACAACACCATCGTTGTTCAGTTGCGACATCAGCAACGCTGGCTTACCCGCATCGAAAAGCCGCAGCACGTCATCGAACCAGGCAGACTCCGTCGTGCATTCTTCGAATAATACGTCCACGACACCGCCGCAGCACTGGCCACAATTTGCACCAAGCGGAAAAGTTCTCGACACCGGTGCGCGTACCTCGTCACTGGCAAGCAATTCGCAGGCAATTCGTGTGCACAGGTGCTCGAGTTGACCACCACCGATCGTGCCCATTGTTGTGCTGGCAGTTACCAGCATTTTGGCGCCTGTTTCGCGAGGTGCAGAGCCTCGCACGCGGGCGACGGTCACGACGATCGTCCGTGTACCGGCGGCCCTTAAATGGCGCAGCTGCTCGAGCCACTCATGCATTGCAGGGATCTGCCGCGACTTGCAGGGCACTGACCGCATTGAGCACCGCCTCCGGCGTCGCCGGCGACTGCAACACAACCTGTCGCCCATCGTCGCTGGTGCTGGCGACGGCGCCTTTCAAGGCTTGATAGACCGACAGCGCCAGCATAAGTGGTGGCTCGCCAACGGCTTTGGAGCGGAAAATCGTTTTTTCCAGATTGGCCGCCGACTCAAGAATGTTAACCCGGAAATCGACCGGTACGTCAGAGCTGGTGGGGATTTTGTAGGTAGAGGGTGCGTGCGTTTTTAGCTCACCCTTCCCGGTCCACCACAGCTCCTCCGAGGTCAGCCAACCCGCTCCTTGAATGAAGCCGCCCTCGATCTGACCGATATCGAGCGCCGGATTCAGGGATTGCCCACAGTCATGCAGAATATCGACGCGCAGCATACGATTTTCACCGGTCAACGTATCGATAATGACCTCTGACACGGCCGCACCATAAGCAAAATAATAGAAAGGACGGCCGGTGAAGGTATCCCGATCGTAATGAATTTTCGGCGTCTTATAGAAGCCGGTCGCAGATAACGAGGTTCGGGCGTACCACGCCAGGCGAACAAGCTCATGGAATGGCACGGTATTATCTCCGACAACAAACTCGTTCCGTTGCAACACGATGTCGGTTTCTGCAACCGAAAAATGCTCTGCCGCGAAACGAATAAGGCGTTTTCTAATTTTCCGCGCCGCCACTTGCGCCGCTTTGCCGTTGAGATCCGTGCCACTGGACGCGGCTGTCGCCGATGCGTTCGGCACTTTGCTCGTATCCGATGCCGTTATCTTGATCTGGTCAACATCGATCTGCAGTTCCTCGGCAACCACCTGCGCAACCTTGGTAAACAGCCCCTGCCCCATTTCGGTGCCACCATGATTGAGGTGCACGGTCCCGTCAGTGTAGACATGCAACAATGCACCAGCCTGATTCAGGTGCGTTGCCGTAAACGAAATACCGAATTTCACCGGCGTCAGGGCGATGCCGCGTTTCAGATTCTTGCTGTTCGTGTTGAATGCATCGATTTCCTTCACGCGCGCTGCGTAGTCCGAGGAATCCACAAGCTCATCCACTAGCTCGGAGATTATGTTGTCCTCCAGCTTCTGTCCGTACGGTGTGATATTGCGCTCATCAATACCGTAAAAATTTCGTCGCCGTACTTGCAGCGGGTCGACTCCCAGGTGCCGCGCGATATCGTCAACGACAGATTCAATGGCGAACATGCCCTGGGGGCCGCCGAAACCACGAAACGCCGTGTTCGATACTGTGTTCGTCTTGCACCGGTGCGAAACAACCTTGAGATTGGGCAGGTAGTAAGCATTGTCACAATGAAACATCGTGCGATCATTGATGGCGGCGGACAGATCCGCTGACATTCCACAGCGCGAAGCAAACATAAACTCGACAGCACCGATGCGCCCACTTTCGTCGAAGCCAACGTCGTAGTCGATCACGAAGTCGTGCCGCTTGCCGGTCATCTTCATATCGTCATCACGATCGAGACGCAACTTGCAGGCCCGGCCGGTCCGTTGCGACATCAATGCGGCAATACAGGCGATCAGTGCCGGTTGACTTTCCTTGCCGCCAAAGGCGCCACCCATGCGACGACACTCGACCACGACATCCTTGGCCTGCTTGCCGATAGCCGCCGCGACGAGTTTCTGTATTTCACCGGGGTGCTGGGTTGAACTGACAACAAACATGTCGCCATCTTCGCGCGGCAGAGACATGGCGATCTGCCCTTCCAGGTAAAACTGATCCTGCCCGCCAAGCGCGAACCGTCCTTGCAGGCGATGCACGGCTTCCTCGAGCGCGCGCTGACTATCACCGCAGATCAGGGTCTCCGTAGGGGCAACGAATGACCGCTTTTCAATCGCGTCGAGGGGATCAAGAATCGCATCAAGGTCCTCATACTCAATAACTGCCAACCGGACTGCCTTGCGTGCCGCATCGACCGTTTTTGCGGCAACTGCAAAAATGGCCTGGCCCACATACTGCACCCGATGCGGTGCAAGAATCGGATCGTCATGAATGACTGGTCCGCAGTTATTCTCGCCCGGGATATCATCAACACAGATCACCTCGACCACGCCTGGCGCGTCCCGGACCGCCTGCAAATCCATGCGCCTGATGTGTGCATGGGCCCGCTCGCTCATACCAACGGCCAGGTGCAGGAGATCGCGAGGCTCGGCGATATCATCCGTGTAAGTAGCCTCACCGCTAACATGCAAATGTGCACTGTCATGCGGGATAGATGAACCAACCGAGCCCCTGACCGCGGACCGCGGGTTCTCAGTTGCGGCCATAATTGTACACCCGCGTGGTCTCGTTACCGCTTATGTCCAGATAGAAACGCTGCAAGAGATTGCGGCAGACCTGCATTCGATATTCTGCACTCGCACGCATGTCCGCTATCGGTTGATAGTCTTCGTCCAGCGCCTGCATGGCAGTAGCAATGGTTTCGCTATCGAGCGTCTTGCCGGTCAGCACCTGCTCGCAGCGTGGCGCACGTTTGGCTGTGGCTGCCAACCCCCCGTAAGCCACTCGAGCGTCTTCGATAACGGAGTCTTTGAGTGTTATCCGGAAAGCGGCACAGACGGCCGAAATATCCTGGTCGAATCGCTTGGAAACCTTATAGCTCCGGAGATGCTGTTCACGGCCCGGCAATGGCACCCGAATCTGTTGCAGGAATTCGCCCTTTTGCAGTGCCGTGACCCGGTAGTCGAGATAAAATTCACTCAACGGCAGCTCTCGTTGTTGATCGCCGCTGCGAAGGATCAAAGTGGTATCGAGAGCCAGCAATGCCGGTATGGAATCCCCTATCGGCGACCCGTTGGCCACATTGCCACCCAGTGTGCCTGCATTGCGAATCGGCGGCGAGGCGAAGCGAACAAATAATTCATCCAGCGCCGGAAAGTGCTGGCTTAGCAGGGGCATGACATCGCTGATGGTCGCGGCAGCACCAATCTCTACATGCGTAGCCGTAACGGTGAGGGCTCGCAGTTCGACAACATTGCCCAGGTAAACAAATCTTTCGAGCTCGGTGTGCTGCTTGGTCACCCACAGCCCGACATCGGTGCCACCGGCAAGCAGCGTGGCATCAGGATAACGTTGCATCAGCGCGGCCAGTTCGGACAGTGAACGCGGTGCATCGAAGCGGCGTCCACCATAACGGATGGACAATCCATTTTCGCGGCGAATTGACTTGAGCAGATCAATCTTGTCCTGCCCGGACCCGGCCCCACCCGCATCCTTCGCAGCCAGCAACCATTCGTTGTTGTCTTCACGACAATGATCCGTTGCGTACATCTGCAGTGCCGCATCGACGATAGGCCGATAGCCAGTACAACGGCACAAATTGCCCGCCAACGCCTCGTCGACATCTGTACGATCTGGCGCTGCGTTGTTCTTGTAGAGTGCCAGCAGCGACATCACAAAACCCGGCGTGCAAAATCCGCATTGAGACCCATGGCAGTCCACCAT
>CAYUOY010000119.1:0-12541 GCA_964446495.1 uncultured Woeseiaceae bacterium
CCTCGTTTCACGGTTTCCGTCACTCAATTCCGAACTAACAAAATATAAAGAAATTACAATCGCAAACGCCAAAAACAATTCGGCAACGGTCGCTTGATACCTGTCGGAGCCAGGGACGCCAGTCGGCCACAACCAGCCGTCGAATCATCTTGGAACCCAGAACCGAGCTACTGTCGTGGCAGCGAGCGCAGCAAGAGTGATTAACGCAACTGCGAGTTGTCCTTTTCTGCTTGAGGAAAAGTAACCCCAAACTGCGGCCGCAAGCAAAGCCACATGACCGTAGCGGCCGCTATGCCATAGCGGCTCGTTCGACAATAAGTTTCCATCAACAACGACTGCAATGACAGCCAGAAAATATGTAGCGAAAAATGGACGCCGCACGCGCATAAAATGCGCCTCAATAATTGTTTCTCCTTGCTCAAAACGTAGTGGTGTCAACAGCGAACAAACAAAGAACAGCAATGTTGGCGCGATAAGGAGGTACGCATACTTGGGAAATGTCCAATCAACTGTGCGGAACTCCCACGTCGCCCACCAAATGAGAAAGATAAAAAGAAATAGATTGAAAACCCAAATCTTCTGAGGCAAGTAGCCCTGAATCGCCGATGTTGATTGAGCCATGCGGCTAACACCAGCTAAAACTTGGGCGACGGCAAGCGCATATATCACGGACGTGAGAACAAGAATGTATTCAAATAAGTCCAATCATCTTTCCTAATGAATGCTTCCGACGTCGGGAACGAACGACTGTCCTGAGTCAACAACCGTCCATTTCATTCATTAGAATACTAACATCTGAGCGACCGCAGTTGCGCGCCAAGCAGGCCCGACTTTTTTATTTCTTGCAGCGTCACAACTTGACCGTCTGATCCGACGGCAGGCATCATTCAATCACCGACCTTTATGCGAATTGATGCGGGCGCAGTCGCCCATGAGCGGACTATGTCGTCTCGACGCGCCCGGCGTTTTCGCGGCCGGCGACCAGCATAAAAACGACTGCCGCAGACACGCCAATCGTCGCGTAAACGGCAGCCTCATAGGTAAGCCACTCAAACCCGGCAGTACCGAATGGTTGCACGACGTAGATCCAGGCGGCTGGTATCAACCCCCCGGACGACACATAAATGACCGCTTGATATTTGCCAATTTTCCTTCGCAACCAATAGATAGGGCAGAAAACAAAGGTGGCGAAAACCAGGGCCGTCGAGCCCACCAGGAGCAATTGCCAAATGCCACCATAGTCGAATGGCGTATCAAAAAAAACAATAAATATCCAGCCGCTTAGCATCGCGGCAATGGAACTCGCAAAGACCGCGGCCAGGATACGTGATACATGCGATAGATCGTTTTTTGGCAGCAACCGATGAGCCATATAACCGGATGCAAGAATTAGGAACCACGACCATATTGCGGCAGCATCATCCCCAAATCGCAGTGCGAGATTCGGTGTCACCGCGTACAGGAGCAATCCGCCGATTACGGCAGCTGCCAGGATGAGAATAGTTCGGTACAGTCGATCCACGATATTTGTCAACTTCTTGCAGAACGGAAAATGTGTCGATCCAATTAAGCCGCTGTCGGCTGGTTCAGTTCGACCTCTTTTTTAGCTAATCAGCGACTCTGCGCCAACCAACCGCCAGGCCATTCTCAACCTCCATGCCGACACCGACAGCGCTGACCTTGCCATCGGTCATCCATAATACCTTGTATGTGTCCCCGGTCTTCTCAATGATCAGATCGTATCCGTCCGAGAATTCTTCGCTCTCGGAGAAATACCGAACGTGATATCGCCCGGCGAAGCCCTCTACCGGTCCGGTTGACGCATGGGTTGGTGCGGTAACACTTCTTCCACCAGCAAGGCAGCACTTTCGACCATGCGGCGTGCGCCGGCGTATTCCACGGATTCACCGAGTTGGGCAATCAACAGAAGCGCAGGGTTACCGCGTGCAATTAATTGGGACTAGCCCCCTGTTTAACTCGAACGAATTCGGCGTCTTTACGACACTCGAGGGTACTGACGAATTAACGGTCGCTGCGAGACAATGGCGCAATGAGTGTATCCAATAATCAGTACGAAGGTCGTCGATTTCCGCCGGAAATCATTCAACATGCCGTGTGGCTCGAATAAAACTCTGCACCCGACCGGTGATGTCCGTCTGGAAAGGCGTAGAATTTGGATCTAACGTTGATCAGCTCAGAGTGAGATACATGAGACCAGTCGATTTTGTTGTTTTGATATTCTGCGGATTCATCGTCGTCGGTACACCGTCCGAGGCACAAGAACAAAGCAAATACCACAACGATCCATTCACACAACCCGGAGTAATTACACCGCTAACGTTGCCCGATTCGTGGCCTGTCAATATCCACCGAAATCCGAAAAACATTAGTCCCGGCGAGACCAACACCAAGCTGGTGATATTGGGAACCGGGACGCCACTACCTAACCCGTACCGTTCCGGCCCGGGCTATGCATTGGTCGTCAATGGCTATCCCTACTTGGTGGATGCAGGTGAAGGAATCTGGCGGTCTCTCGCACGGGCCGCACTGATAAACGGTGATGAATTTACACGAGGCCTTTCACCCGAAAAGCTCAAATACCTATTCGTAACTCATCTTCACGAAGACCACACGGTTGGCATTCCATCGCTATTATTGAATCCGTTCAAACTAAATTACCCCACGTCGAAAGAGATTTTCGGCCCTACTGGAATTCGAGAGATGGTCAATCACATCGTCGCCGCGTGGAAAATCGATATAGCCGCAGAGTTATCTGACGGATCCCCCCCAGAGGGTGGCAAGGCGAATGGGCACGAAATAGACTTCGAGAAGTCGGGGCTCGTCTACGAGGATCGCAACGTGAAAGTCGAAGCCTTTCGAACTATTCACGGCCCGCTCAAGGATACCTTCGCTTACCGATTCACAACAAAAGACAGAATTGTGACGTTTACGGGCGATGGAGGTCCTTATCATCAAAACATCGTAAATGCGGCTATGAATGCCGATATCTTGGTCGCTGAGGTTGTGACCGAGGATAATATTCAGTATGCACCCTGGGGTGGGGATACAGTAGAAGAAAAGAAAGAACGAATCTTCAGCTTTCATTTCTCTCCGACCGTCTTGGCAAGGATCGCGAATGAGGCGAACGTCAAGACGATCGTCTTATCTCATGAACAAAATTACAATAGCGGCGAGGAATACGATGCACTGGGCCTCGTGAAAGAGGTCATTGCTGCAGGGTTTGACGGTGCGATCTATTCGGCTATGGACTCAGACGTATATTAAGATCGTTCTTGCTATTGGCCGCGGCTGCGTGTGGGGTGCGAATTCCAACTGATCGTGGTAGTTACCCCGGGGTATAAAAGGAAGGTCTGAATGATGGGGGCTTGCTAGGTGTTGTCAATGAAATGGAGGAAGGCAATATTGACGCCAATCTAGGCGGCTACGTTTACAGAAAGCGGGCTTCGCTAACTGGTCGTGGCAAGCGAGGGAGCGTTAGAACATTGATTGCCTATCAGGATCAGTTAGATTCCCTATTCCAATTTCGACGCGCCACAAATAAAAGCCGTTCTCAGCGTCCTCCACGCTTTCGGTACAGTCCCAACAACCACCGATCTGACTTTCTCCGCTCAGCTGACCGGTACAATCCATTTCCGCGATAGCGAATCAACTTTGGATGCAAATCAACACTGATGTCACACCTTGTCGCATTGTCACTGACACAATTTCTTGAATTGAGCCCGGTGTCGTCAATCCTATAACCGTATGTCGAATATTGACAATATTCGACATCATCAGTATTCTGGCGGAATTGTCAAACTGCGAGTGCGAGTGAAAAAATGGCGAGTAGTCTGAATATATCTTTGACAGATGAACTTCGTAAGTTTATCAATACGCGTACCGGCGATGCCGGAGTATATTCGACGCCGAGCGAGTATTTACGCGACTTGATTCGCCACGATATGGAGTCTCAGGGAACCGTTGCCCATGTTCTGGATGGCCTTGACGATATCAAGAAAAGTCGTTTCTCAAACAGATCGATCCTCGATATCGCCGACGAATAAGATCGATAGTGTCAAAACGCCGCAAGTCGTACATTCTGACGGAAACGGCGGCGGGTGATTTTCGCGAGGCACGCCGATGGTCTGTTGCCCGCTGGGGCAAGAAAAGAACGAGGTCGTATTTCCAGCAGTTGCATGACGGCGCGGATTACATCGCCACGCATCAACGAGCGATAACAGCGAGAAACGACCTGCTCGGGAATACGGATCTCGGTGTGTACCCGGTTGGTGAACACTACCTTGTCTATGTGCCGATGACTGATACTCAGATAGTCGTTGTGGCACTGATTCGACAAACCCGCGATGTCCCGGCCATTCTAAAGGCCAACAACTTTCAGATACGTCGGCAGCTAACCGCTGCACTGAAGATATTGCGAGCCAGCCGATAATCGCATTTGCCCGGCTTTCGTTTCTAAGAAGAAAGGGCCTCCTGAAAAATCAGGCAGGCCCTTCCAGTCTAAGATCAAGAGAGACTAATCTCTCTTACTTAAATGTGATTTCTCGCATCAAGTACTCGCCGGTAATTGTGCGAACATCCGGGTAGGTCACAACTATTTTTTCGGATATCTTCTGGTTCTCTTCGCCCCATTTCTTCATGAAGGCATCATAGTCGGCCTGGTTCGGTTGCATATCCGCAGCGTCTTTCATTCTTACGACCAAAATGACGTTGAAGTCGCCGCTGTTCGCCAGTTGACTTACGTAAATATTGTAACCTTCAATCTGACCCAACTCGACCGCCACATCATTCGCCGGTGCCCAGGTTGCTTTTAGCCCCTCCAGGTATTTATCGATCATGTTGGAATCAACTTTGACCGTCGTAACATTCGAAATACTCGAGCTGATGTCATAGTCCGTCCACGCTTCGAGGTCGGCGTTTGCAATACTTGCGAAGCCTGTTAGAACAATTCCGACTAGTACATGACGTAGTTTCATTTTTTATTCCCCATTTTTTTTAGTTTTTTATTTTTGCAAAACTCGGGACAACGAGTTCATGCTGGCTCAGATCATCCGCAGGATTACAGGCTGTACGATGATCTTTGAAGGTCGGATAGTACGCAGTTATGCCTACCATGGATAGGTAATTATTGGTATTAGTACCTATTACAATGGTAAACCGGTGGGGCAAAAAACTCCGCTGGAAATCCGGGCAATCCTGATTCGCTTGCAGATTGAAAAAATGTGTCGGGAACTGCGGTGTTTAACCTTGCTGTCGATAGCAAGCTTCGGGCTTGCGATCTCCTCAGCTATTGCGTATCCGATGCGTCACAAGGAAGTCTAATCTTAATCTCGCGCGGCAGTAGTCCAGCAGAAGACGAAACGGGCCGTTCAATTCGAAATTGCTGCGCAAACCAGAGTAGTCGGCGACCGTCTGGTGATGGTCGCCTTCCAGACCGTGTGGCAGCAGTGTGTACAATGACGCGTGTTGACCCAATATAGTTGCCGGTCGAGCGGTAACGTTTCTGATTGACATTCTATGATGAAAAACCTGGCTGGAGTCGTAACCCTAATCACGGTCACATTCGTGAGTCTTGGTTTTTATGTGGCACGACCGGTACTCGGCGACGAAACTGGTGCAGAAGCATCTGAGGAAATCCTTGCTCTTCGCGCCAGCTTTAACGAATCAATCAAAAACCATGATGCAACAAGTATTGCCGCCTATCTCGACAGCGAGTACCAGATTACGACTAGCAGCGGAGAGCATTATCGGGAAACACCGGAAGAGGATGTAGCTGTCTGGGCTGAAACCTTTCGTGATAACGAGGACATTGTATATGTGCGGACTCCCGATGTTGTTGAGGTGAGTTCTTACTACGATTTGGCGGCAGAAACCGGTACTTGGGTAGGACGATGGAGTTCGCGCAAAGGCGCGGTTGAAATGGGTGGAAGTTACTTCGCAGTGGCGAAATGTTAATGGAAAATGGAAGATTCGCGCCGAGCTATATGTAGGATTGTTCTGTAATGGATCGGGGTGCTAAATAAAGTGCCCCAATGACCAGTCATAGCCGACTTCTGCCTGATGCGAGCCAATTTTTCCGACCGTGCGGCCATCGGCTCTCCGCAAGAACGGACGCAAAATTAAGCGGGCAATTACTAGCAGCGACGTAGTGCTAGTGCAAGTAATCCGGCGCCGGCGGTTCCCTCACATAGCTTTCCACTCCGCTCAACAAAGCTCCCGCGGGAGGATTGATGTACGGACAGGTAATATTGCCGGTCTGCGTGTCCAACATATCCCGGGAGTGATAACCGGTCTCCGGCACAGCAATGCCGTCCGGTCGCAAGAAGATCCAGTTATCTTGAAAGTCCGTCTCGATATGAAGTAAGCGATCAACCTCAGATAGAGCACGATGGCGAACGACCGCAACGGATCACCATGTGCCAGATGGCCAGCCGCGAATCCACCGACCGGTTTCGAGCGCACTGCGGTCATTAAAGACACAAGGTCTGATCTCCGTGTAAAACAACCGGAGACAGAACATGCATCCGCTATTTCAGAACAAACAAATGGATCTACATACTGTATCGCTGCTGGATCACTCGCACGCCCCACGATGAAGCCGGATACTACAAGGCATTAAAAGAACGTGGATCACCCTTGCTCATGACGGCGGAAACTGCTTGACTGTATGGCTCAAGGCGTGAAGTAGACGCCAACACCCGCAGTGGACGTAAATGACTGACTCTCAAAATATTCCGTGGCAACGCCTTTCTATTGAGGCTGCAGCGATAGTCGGCAGTATCCTGCTGGCATTCGCCATTGATGCCTGGTGGCAGGAACGAGGTCTCCGTATCGAAGAGCAACAGGTCCTTCAAGGGCTGCGCGAGGAGTTTCTCTCAGTTCGTAGTGTTCTGTCTGAACACCTGAGTGAAAATTTGACTGACTCGCAGCAACTGGAGGATTTTCTGGTCGCCGCCGACGACAGTAACGTGGAAGAAGCGGGACCATTAGTAGACGCTGCGGTGTTGGTACTCTTGAGTCCGATGACGTCGGACATCGGTAACGGTACGCTTGCCGCATTGCTTGGTTCCGGGCGTTTAGAGATCCTCACAGATAGAACATTGCGAGCGAAACTGGCGTCCTGGGAGGGTGTAATAGGCGAAGTCTGGGACGATCAGGCACTTTATGCAAAGTCGGTCTTTGAGATTCATATTCCGTACTTTTTAGCCGAAAATATTGCAGCCGGCGCTGTAATGCACCAATGGTATGAAGAGTGGACACTATCTCGGAAGTCGCCGTCCGACGATCCCGTCGTGATCTCTCGGCTGATGCGCGATGCGACACTACGTGCAATAATTGAATTACAATACGGGTACAAGAAGCACACAACGATTGAATTTGAAACCGCGATAGACGCAGTCGACGCTATACTTGCAGAGATAGAGTCGTCTATTCATTGAGCGGCCGCTTCGCGCCTCGAAGCAGTCGTGATGCAAGAAGTATCTTGC
The DNA here is from genome assembly GCA_964446495.1 of uncultured Woeseiaceae bacterium. Taxonomy (GTDB): domain Bacteria; phylum Pseudomonadota; class Gammaproteobacteria; order Steroidobacterales; family Woeseiaceae; genus JAADHU01. The sequence continues at coordinate 7,506 of CAYUOY010000119.1, forward strand.
CGGCCGCCACAATCCGAATTTTCCACGCATAACCACCGAGTTGCAGGAAATCATCAATGCTCCTGCTATTTTGCGGTAATCAGTTCCAGACAAAGTTCCGGCTTGCGCAGAAACGCATGATGATCGACTCCCGGAAGGATATTCAAATTCCATTGCGGATGCAGGGTAATTAACGGCTCGATCGCGCCGACCGGCGCCATCAGATCAAGACTGCCATGAACGAAAAGAACGGCAATGTGGCCGGGGAGACGGTCGAGATCCCCTGCCGCGTCATAGCGGTATACAACCTCCCACAAGGACGAGGTCGAGGACCGCCAGGTGTGTTTAACAAGGTCCTCGGCCACTTCGCGCGGCACGCTGTGAACGACATAGGGCAACAGCCGGCCAAACAGACGCCTCGTTAGCACACAGGCCACCATCGCGACAACGACGTTGGTAAACAGGTATCCGCTTTTCACCGGCCCGTGCCGCAAGTACCGATACGCATTTCGCTGTGAGCCAAAGTTAGGCATGCCGATCAAGACCACCTTTCTTATGTCACCAGGGTACTTCGCTGCATAGGCAACGGTAATCAATGCGCCGAGAGAGTGACCGATCAGCGTTATCTGCCCGAGCGACTGCAGTGACGCACGGAGTTCCTGCAACTGTCGCTCAACACTGTATTGTGTCCAGGGTTTGGGGGATTCGCCGAAGCCAAGCAGATCGACCAGAACAATACGATAACGATGTTCAAGCGATTTTACGCGAGACTTCCAATACCGGGTCGTGCCGCCCAGCCCCGGTATGAACACCAGCGTCTCCGCACCCTCGCCAAAACTTTCCACATACAATCCGGCCGTTGCGTTGTCTCGTTTTTTTGCTCCGCTCAAGAAACTCATCGGCGCCCCGACCATCACCTCACGTTAAACGTCAATGCGTGGACGCCCCTGTTACCGCGTCCCCATCGACGCGGCAATCGGAATCATATACTACTGGCAACCTGCCGAAAAACAGAGTTTCTCGACAGGCTGTTAGTAGTTACTCGACTTGAACGACGCCCTTCATTCCCGCTTCAAGATGGCCCGGTATGAGGCAGGCAAAATCGACGCTGCCAGACTCGCCGAACTTCCAGATAATCTCACCTTCCGCATCCGATTCCAGTGTCAGCATATTTGATTCAGCATGCTGCATGCCCGGCATTTTTTTCATCATTTCCGCATGCTCCAAAAGCTCGGACATTGAACCGATCACGAACTCGTGCGGAATTTTCCCGTTATTGTGAATAACAAACTTTACTGTTTCTCCTGCACTGACCGTAACGCTATCCGGCGTAAATTGCATGGTGTCGTTCATCCCGATTTCGACAGTACGGCCAACGTCTGCTGCATTGCCCGCGGTACCAGCCGGAGAACCGTGCTCGTGGCTCCCGCTCTGTGCATCATGGCTATGCTCCTCTGGTGCCGCATGCGTGTCATCACCGGAATCGTGGCTGTGCTCCGCTGCCGCCTCCTCGGTTCCGCTGGCTTCGTGTTCATGCCCGTCCGAATCATGCGCACTTTCATCGGCATCATGACCACCATCGTCGTGACCTTCACCCGGATCGTGCTCATGCTGTTCCGTCGCCTGGGAAGCCATCTCATCATTGTGGCCGTCGGCGTCATGACCTTGTTGCTCCGTCATCTGGCTGGGGTTCGCAGAATCCACTCCGCCCGCGTTCGGCGAATCGGAACCGCCACACCCTGCCAGGGCTAGCGCTGGCAGAGCGCCAACCAGTGTTATCAAGATTACCTTTTTCACGTACTTCTCCTTCGTTGATCGTTCAAAATCATTTAGTTGTTCTTGCCGGTGCGGCGAATCCCGCACCACTAGTGTTTGTGTTCGCTCTCTTTGACGACGGGTCGTGACGAGCTGTGCGTATGCACAACCTTCCACTCCCCGTCCACACGTCGAAAGAGGAATGTTTCGTAACCACGATTGTGTATTTCGCGCTGGTCGCTCTTGACTGTCGCTGTTACCTCGGTATCGGCGATGGCCCAGGCAAAATCACCCTCAACATGGGATTCAATGTTCATGAACTGCAGCTTCAGGCTGTCGAGCGCATCACCCTCGGGTTCCACGTGGTGCCCAATGAGGTCCGAAAGACCCGTATTCTGGCCACCGCCCTCGACGTATCGAGCACCTTCAAAGTCCAGGTAGTTGTCGCGAAAAGGTGTACCGTCGGCTTGCTCCCAACCTTTCGCTACGGCATGGATAATTGCAGCCAGTTTTGCCGCATCGTCCTCCTGAGCTTGCACGGACTGTAAAAAAATTGCTTGTACCAACATTGCGATGACCGCGTAGCTGGTGATTCGAGTTCTAGTATTCAATTAAGTCTCCAGTGTATTCTTTCTCAATTTTCTATCCGGTACACAGTGGCAACGGGCCCGAAGTCGGCAATCGCCACCGTCCGTTTTAAAACCAACCCCTGAGTCCAACAACCAACTGCAGGTCGGAAATATCTTGCCCGTTTATCCTCGCAAAATCGGCGGTATTGCCGAACACTTTGGTCCAGTTGACTCCAAAATACGGAGCGAATTCGCGACGAATCTCGTAGCGCAGCCTTAGCCCGATCTCAGCATCCGACAGGCCGGAACCAACACCAATATTCTCATCGTTCTTGCCGTAAAAATTAACTTCAATGTCCGGCGTAAGGATCAGGCGCTGCGTAATGAGAAATTCATATTCACTCTCGAATCGCAGTGCAGTCCGACCCGACTCCCCGACGAAAAAAGCAATGTCTGTTTCAAAGAAGTAAGGCGCTAAGCCCTGAACTCCGATCGCCGCCCATGTTCGACTCGGTGACGGCTCGAAGTCCTGTCGGACGCCAACCTGAAAATCCCAGTATTTGGCGAACGCCTTACTATAGAGGAATTGCAATTCAGCATCCTCCGTTTCACCGTCTACCCGTTCGCCATCGGTCTTGAACCATAGTTTGTTAAGGTCTTTGCCGAGCCAGCCCTGTGCGTCCCATGACAGAGTGTCTCCGTCGGATGCATCTCGCCATTCGAATTGATCCAGCACGCCCATGACAAGCAGTGGATCGTCTGACACAGCCGCTTGACCCATGGCCGAATAGGACAGGCCGGTGATGACCAGAACCGCCGCCAGAAAACCGTTGCGTATTGTTTTAATAGTCATCTAGCTCACCCTCACTTCACGGAACATACCGGGCATGTGATAAATGAGATGGCAATGAAAAGCCCATCCACCCATTGCATCGGCCGTCACCAGGTAACTGATTCTGGATCCGGGCTGTACAATGACCGTGTGTTTACGCGGGATGTAGTCGGGTTCTCCGGTTTCCAGTTCACTCCACATCCCGTGCAAGTGAATGGGATGCGTCATCATCGTGTCGTTAACCAGGTTGATGCGGACCCTTTCACCGAAACTGAGCCGAAGTAAATCGGCATCCTTGAATTTAATGCCATTCATCGACCACATATATCGGGTCATATTGCCCGTAAGATGCAGTTCAATTTCCCGCTCCGGATCCCGGCGGTCCTCGGTTCGTTCGAGGTTGCGGATATCCGCATAAGTCAGCACACGCCTGTTATACAGGCGTTTGTTGTCACGCAATCCGATACCCGGGTCTGACAGCCCGTCCGCCGGTGTCGATGACCGCATATCCACATGCGGACCAAACTCCGTCGCTACATGCGTGATCTTGCGCTTGCTTCCGTAACCCGCCGGATCCAGCTTCCCGTCACCCGTCTGTGGAACTTCCTGCATGCCCGACATACTGCTCATGTCGTGCTTGCTGTGATCCATACCACTCATGCCGGACATGCCGGACATGCCGGACATGCCGGACATGCCGCTCATATCGTGGTCCATGCCACTCTTGCCGGCGGCGCCACTCGTATCGTTGTCCATACCGGACATGCCACTCATGTCATGATCCATGCCTGACATTCCCGACATGCCACTCATGTCATGGTCCATGCCTGACATTCCCGACATACCACTCATATCATGATCCATTCCGGACATGCCGCTCATATCGCCCATACCCATGTCCCGGTGCCCCAACAGCGGCGGCGGGTCCAGAGGGGGTACTTCGGCGCTCCAGTTCGGGTCCGGACTCAGTATCCCGCGAGCATAGCCGGTCCTGTCGATGTTCTGAGCAAATATGGTGTAGGCACTATCCGCGTTGGGCTCTACAATTACGTCGTACGTTTCCGCGACGGCGATGCGAAACTCATCGATCGATACCGGCTCGATATTTTGCCCATCCGCGGCCACTACGGTCATCTTCAGGCCCGGGATCCGCACATCGTAAATACTCATAGCGGAGCCATTGACGAAACGAAGCCGGATTTTTTCGCCTCTCTTAAACAATCCAAGCCAGCCATCTTCGGGAGTCGCACCGTTCATCAGGAACGTATACGTGTAGCCGGTAACGTCCGACAGGTCTCTGTCGCTCATCCGCATCTGATTCCACATTGCGCGGTCTTTTCGCGTTTGACTCCAACCTTTGTCCGACACGTCCTGGAAGAAATCGCCGGTCGTTCTCGCACGAAAATTGTAGTAATCACTCTGCTTTTTCAGTTTGCTATAGATTTTTTCCGGCTTTTCGTCGCTCCAGTCGGAAAGCACCACAACGTAGTCGCGGTCATAGCTGACCGGATCGGGTTTTGCCGGATCTATGACGATGGCGCCGTAAAGGCCGGTTTGCTCCTGAAAATCCGAATGGCTGTGGTACCAGAATGTACCGTTCTGTCGCACGTCAAACTGGTAAACGAACGTTTCGCCTGGTTTTATGCCGTCAAAGCTGATGCCGGGCACGCCGTCCATTCCGGCTTCCAGAATCATCCCGTGCCAATGAATGGATGAGTCATGTGCCAGGTGATTGGTGACGCGCAGTGTCACCCGCTCGCCCTCTTTCCAGCGCAATACCGGGCCGGGTACGGTGCCGTTAAATGCGGTTGCGGGTCGCTCGCGACCGGTGAAGTTGACTGTTTTGTAGCCAATGTCAATGTCGAAACTGGAGCCGCGTAACGTGGGCACTGACTGGCGCG
>CAYUOY010000120.1:0-12538 GCA_964446495.1 uncultured Woeseiaceae bacterium
CAAGCTCGAGGCCAGCCTCGACAAGCTAACGACGGGCAATGACCTCACTGTCACGGTGAAAAAGACCGCGACGCGCGAGAACACTGACGAGTGCATGCCCTACGGTGTCGACATCGTTTGCCTCGATGAACCCGGAATCGTTTTCAATCTCGCCAATTTTTTCGCCGCGCGGAAGATAGAAATTTCCGAACTGGTGACGAGACGCTATTCAGCCGCGCATACCGGTGCACCGATGTTTTCGCTACAAATGACCATCAGCCTGCCCGGCTCTGTGCACATCTCCCAACTACGCGATGAATTCATGGAGTTTTGCGATCAACTCAACCTCGATGCGCTGTTGGAACCCGTTAAACCCTGATTCCGGCCAACCCAAAGGAGAATTCGAATTGAGTACACCGCGTATGAATCGGGTGGTCGCTGACTTCACCTGCCAGGCAACGGGCGACAAGACGATACGCCTGAAGGACTTTCGTGGGAAGAAAGTCATCCTGTACTTCTACCCCAAAGACAACACGCCCGGTTGCACCACCGAGGGGCAGGACTTCCGGGATCTGTATGCCAAATTCAAGCGCCAGAACGCCATCGTTCTTGGCGTCTCCCGAGACAGTCTAGCCTCTCACGACAAATTCCGGGCAAAGCATAAATTCCCGTTCGACCTGATTTCCGATCCGGATGAAAAACTGTGCCGAAAATTCGATGTGATCAAGGAAAAGAGTCTGTATGGGCGAAAGTTCATGGGCATCGAGCGCAGCACGTTCCTGATCGATGAGGCAGGCAAATTACGCGCACAATGGCGCAAACTCAAAGTAAAAAACCATGCTCAGGAAGTGCTAGACTCTGCAAAGAATTATTAACTCAAAAATTCCAATAAACTCAACTTGTTATGTAACACCACGAGGTCAAAACTCGTGAGATAATGCGACACTGGATTTATTGGGGATAAGTTAATGGGGAACGGACTACGACCGACCCAGTCTTACCGCATATAGCGAAAACCTTGAGACCGTTGTTTTGATGCCTGGAAAGATTCGAAAAATTTTACTCACTGCGGCTATCTCGGGATTGGTCTTCCTGATGGGCCAGTCGCGTGCAGCCGAGATCAACCTGCCGGATATGGGCAGCCCTGCGGATGCCATATTGTCAAAATCGGACGAGGCCAGGTTTGGTCGGGCGATCATGCAGCAAATCCGCGCCGGCGGTGGGCTGGTCGACGATCCGCAAATCAACGAATACATCAATGAGCTGGGACACCGCATTTCTGCCTTTGCGAATGAGGGTGGACGGAAATTCACCTTTTTCGTCGTCGACGCACCCAGCATCAATGCCTTCGCGTTGCCCGGGGGCTACATTGGCGTCCACACGGGACTAATCGAGGCGAGCCGCAGCGAAGATGAACTCGCGGGCGTTCTGGCGCACGAGATCGCTCACGTTACCCAGCGACATATCGCAAGAGCGATCCATGCCAGCCAGCGTCAGAGCATCCTGAGTACCGCCATCATGCTTGGAGCGATTCTGGCCGGCGCTGCCGGGGCCGGCGGCGATGTCATTCAAGGCGGCATGGCCGTCGCGCAGGGTACAGCCGCACAACAGCAGATCAGTTTTACCCGCAGCAATGAATATGAGGCCGATCGAATTGGCATGGCCGCGCTCGCGGACGCCGGCTTTGACCCGACCGGCATGGCATCGTTTTTTGAGGTGATGTCCAGAACGACCCGACCAGCAGAGTCCCGGGTGCCCGAGTTCCTGCGCACTCATCCGGTGGGCAGCGCGAGAATCGCCGAAGCACGAAACCGGGCACGAAGCTACCCGGCCGTGGACACCGAAGACACCCGGAACTACGGCATTATCCGCGCCCGCCTCATGGCCAATGGCCAGGAAACCGCCGAAGACGCCGTTGAGCTGTTTGAACGGCAAAGCTACGATCAACAATCAGATGCGGACAAGTACGGCCGAGCCCTCGCCTATCTTCGTGCCGACCGCAATAACGAAGCCAACCAGATCTTCGAGGAACTGGTGAGTCGCGACCATCAGGTCATTGCCTATCACATTGGCCTCGCCGAGACGCAACTGGCACTTGAGCGTGTGCTCGAATCCAAAGCCACTTTTGAGCGCGCAATTCAGCTGTTCCCACGAAATGTTCCACTGGTCATTCGCTATGCCGAGGCATTATTGCAATTCGACCGGGCCGACCAGGCGCATAAGATATTGCTCGACCTGTTGAATAATGTCCCGCCGACTCCGGAACAGGTCAGGCTTATCGCCCGGGCCGCTATTGATGCGGGAGACGCGGGGGAAGCGCACTATTATATGGCTGAGTATCGCTTCATGATTGGCGACCTGGTTGGGGGAGTCGATTTCCTGCAGCGTGCATTGAACCTGCCTGAACTGGAGGAGATTCAGCGCATTCGTTACGAGGCGCGCATCGATTTCATTCAGGAGTTCATGTCCGAAGAGCAATTGCAACAAATGAGAAGGCGTAAGCCGCGCGGTTCGGTGGCTGGCTTATCACCCTGAATAAGATTTTGCGAACAGTATAAAGAGCGAACAACAACATGCCCCGTGTCGATTTTCCGGCGAAATTAAGGATAAGCTTGCTTTGTGTAGTGTTGGCGCTTGGCGCATGCGCCAATAACAGTACTCCACGGCCTGAAAAATCTCCTGCTGATTCCTGGGAACCAGTGAACCGCCCGATTCATGGCTTCAATACCGTTCTGGACAACATCCTCCTGAAGCCGGTCGCGAAAGGATACGAATTTATCCTGCCGAGTTTCATGCGACGCGGCGTCACCAATTTTTCACACAATCTACGTACGCCATTGAATGCCATCAATGACCTGCTACAAGGGAAAGGCGGCGCCGCTACCAATGAACTGGGGCGATTTGTGGCCAACAGCACCTTTGGCATCTTCGGTATATTTGACGTCGCGACGGCAGCGGGAATTCCGCAAGGCGAAGACGAAGACTTCGGTCAGACATTCGCCGTCTGGGGCGTTCCGGACGGCCCCTATGTCATGGTTCCTATTTTGGGGCCGAGAACATTGCGGGATGCGGTTTTGATCCCACTCAATTTTTTGATGGATCCTTTGATATATTACAGAAACTCATCGGTTCGGGACAAACTCTACGGTTTAAGACTCGTCGATGTTCGGCAGCGATTGTTCAAGGCCGAAAAACTCCTGGGCGGTTCGCAAGATCGGTACATCACCATTCGCGAAGCCTATCTGCAACGTCGCCAATATATGATTTATGATGGCAATCCGCCCGTCGATGATGAATTTTTCGATGAGTTCCTGGAAGAAGAAGACTACTGACAGTCTGTTGAATACCCGCATCGAAAGCGGATCAGAGTCGACCTATTGTGGTGACTGTATGAAGCCAGCCCACCGTTCTCCTCGCTTCAACAGATGTTCCACTTCCGTCACTTTGGCGATGGACGTAATTATTTTCGGGACGCTGGTAAAGCGGATTTCTCGTACGGTGTGATTCGCCCAGGTAATCCACTCCAGCAATAATGCGAGTCCCGCTGAATCAGTGACCGCGATTTCGGACAAATCTACTTCGATTAACGAGTGTTCCTCAAACGGTGCTTCACTGGCGCGCAGAATCTCGCCGGCCGTCGCGAACGTCATTTGACCGCTAATGGCGAACTTGCCGCCGCCCAGATCTTTTAGCTCAAAGGCGCTCATGGCGTCGAGTCAATTCCTGTTTCACTTTCCAGTCGAGCGATTACCTCATCAAGGCTGCTCCCCTGAATTTCGGCGCCAATTTCCGTACGAAAAGTCTGAACGTAAGATATCCCCTCAATCACCACATCGAACATCAGCCAACCCACCTTTCGCTGCACCAAGCGGTAATCGACTGGTACTTGGGTACCATCATCCAATGCCACGATCGTTTTCACCACGACCCGTTTTTCTGTGTCATCACCCCGAAATGCGAGCACTTCAATGCGATCCTGATCAAATTCCAGTACCCCATCGGCGTATTTGTTGACCATGCTGGTGTAGAACGCGTCGATAAATCGTTCAAGTTGCTCCTCGCTCGCCGTGCGTACGTATCTTCCCAGAACCAGTCGCGCAGCATAACGGCGGTCAAAGCGTGGCAACAGAATTTCATCGATGACTTCGTACAGAGCATCTTTATCTGCCGCAAGTTCCTCACGGCGATGGTCGAGTTTTTCCTGCATCAGAGCCATCGCGTCCTCAATGACCTCATTGGGCGATTGCGCCATTGCCGACGATGCCAGGAAAACCAGCAGAACCGCCAGGTGAAAACGACTGCACACCGTTTTTGCCATACTAGTCATCGTCTTTTCCCGAATCGTTATTGAACAGATATTTGCTGATGAGTTGCTCGATGACGATGGCGGATTGAGTAAACTGTATTTCACTGCCTTCTTCGAGACTGAACTCGGAGCCTCCCGCCTGCAATCCCAGATACTGGCTACCCAGGATCCCGGCGGTCAGAATACTGGCATCAGAATCCTCCGGAATTTTGTCGTAACGGCTGTCGATTTCAAACATAACCACAGCATCGAGAGAGTCCGGGTCAAATTCGACCGACAACACGCGGCCGATGGTCACCCCCGACATCGCCACCGGCGCCCTTATTTTGAGACTCCCGACATTGCCGAACCGCGCCGAAACCGTATAAGAATCGGCTCCCGAAAGCGTGTTGGATCCCGTCGTTTGCGTCGTCAGGAAAAACAGCGCCGCCAGCCCCAGTAGTACGAAAAGCCCGGTTCCAAGTTCAACTGATCGTGTTTGTTGCATCGTTCTTCCTCAGATCGCTACTGCAGTAATCATAAAATCGAGAATCAGCACGGCAATGGCTGAAATAACCACGGTACGTGTGGTCGCTCGACCAACCCCTTCCGCGGTGGGGATCGCACTGCATCCCTCCCAAACGGCCAGTAAGCTGACCACCACGCCAAATACCATGCTTTTGATAATTCCCTCGTAGACATCCGTCATGTCCAGCGCCGATTGCATCTGTTGCCAAAATGCCCCAGCGTCTACACCCAACAGCCCCACACCCACCAGGTGTGCGCCGAACAAACCAATCACACTAAATACCGCTGCGAGCAGCGGCATCGCAATGACACCGCCCAGAAAGCGCGGTACAAAAACTCGTGGTAGTGGATCAATTGCCATCATTTCCATGGCGGAAAGTTGGTCTGTCGCTTTCATCAAGCCAATCTCGGATGCCAACGCTGTCCCGGCACGACCGGCGAACAGCAAAGCACTGATGACAGGCCCAAGCTCTTTCAACAGAGAAAAAGCCGCAAACGTGCCGACTGAATCTTCGGCATTGAATCGGGCAAGATTGGAGTATCCCTGCAATCCCAATACACCACCAACAAAGAATCCGCTCACCATGATGATCACGAGCGACAACGTGCCGGAATTGTAAACCTGGCTAACGACCAACCGAAAACGGCCGAAAAATATGCGCGGTGAATTCGCCAGCAACCGCAGAAAAAACAGCTGCAACGCACCGAAGGTACGCAAAAAACCAGTTATTGAGTAATATAAATCTCTCAGCATCGGCGTCTACTCTTCATCCCGTCCAAGTAATTGTTCGCCGTAGTCGGGAGCTGAAAAATGAAATGCAACCGGTCCGTCCGCCATACCGTGCATAAACTGCCGCACGAGCTCAGATGATGTTTTGCTAAGTTCATCCGGGCTTCCCGAAGCAGCCACCTTGCCATCCGCCAGGAGGTGACTGCAATCCGCCACGGTCGCAATTTCCTGTACATCGTGACTGACGAGAATGCTGGTAATTCCGAGCGCATCGTTCATCTTGCGGACAAGTCGCACAATAACGCCCATCGAAATCGGGTCCAGACCGACGAACGGTTCGTCGTAGATAAGAATCTCCGGGTCCATCACCATAGCGCGTGCGAGCGCTACTCGACGCGCCATACCGCCCGACAACTCGGTTGGCATCATGTCAGCCGCACCGCGCAATCCAACCGCATGTAACTTGGTCAGAACGATGTGGCGAATAAGCCGGTTGGGCAAATTGGTATGCTCGCGAAGCGGGAATGCGACGTTCTCGAACACGCTGATGTCCGTCAGCAACGCACCGTTCTGAAACAACATGCCGAAGCGGCGGCGCAATTGATACAGCTTCTTTTGCGACAGCTCCGCAATGTCGACGCCGTCAACGAGAATCTTGCCCCTGTCCGGGCGCAATTGTCGTGTAATCAGCCGCAACAGGGTTGTCTTGCCGGTGCCACTCGGCCCCATTATGGCCGTGACCTTATGGCGGCTTATCGACAGGTTGAGGCCCTTGAATATCGATCGCGGTCCGCGCGAATAATCGAGATCAACAATCTCGATTATGTGTTCGGATACACTGCCCATAGTCACGCCCTCCCCGACTCGCCTGCGTCGGGTTAATTTCTTATTGTTACGCAGCACTCTCCATCGCCACGTCATACTGACCCAGGTGCGCCAGGCTATTGAGCTTCGCCCGTTTTGCCAGCGCCGCCTGCCCGTCGGCAAAATTTGCTTCTTCGCCACGCCATGCATCCAGCGCCGGTGCCTGCAGTGCCCTGCCGTAGGAAAATGACAGTTCCCAAGGCAAATCGCCAGCTTTATTCATGAGATCAAGATGCTCGGTCGCCTCTTCAGCACTTTGCCCACCGGAGAGAAACGCGATGCCGGGCAATTCGGCCGGGACATGAGCCTTCAGGCAGCGCAATGTCGCCTCTGCCACCTCGGCGGGTCCTGCCCGATCAGCAGCATCGGTCCCTGATATCACCATGTTCGGCTTCAGCACGATGCCCTCCAGAGCGACCTTGTGCGCAGCAAGCGCAGCGAACAGCGCATCCAGTGCGGCGGCAGTGACTTCTTCGCACCGCGCAAGACTGTGGTCCCCGTCCATTAGAACTTCGGGCTCGACAATTGGGACGATATTCGCTTCCTGGCAAAGCGCCGCATAGCGAGCCAAGGCATGAGCATTGGCTTCCAGGCAAAAGTCGCTCGGCAGGCCCGCACCAATATTGATGACCGCCCGCCATTTTGCGAATCGCGCACCCAGGCCATAATATTCGTTCAGTCGGTCCCGCAATCCATCCAGACCTTCCGTCACCGTCTCGCCGGGAAATCCTGCCAATGGCTTGGCGCCTGTGTCCACCTTGATACCGGCAATCATCCCTAAATTATTCAGGTAATCAGGAAAGGCCACGCCATCCGACGTGCTTTGGCGAATCGTCTCATCGAAAAGAATGACGCCACCGATGTGATCCGCAACCCCCGTTGCCGTAAAAAGCATTTCGCGGTAACGCTGCCGGATTCCCTCAGTTGACTCTGTATCGATGGAATCGAATCGTTTGGTAATAGTCGGTGTGCTCTCATCAGCAGCGAGAATACCTTTCCCATTCCCAATCATAGCCTTAGCAACAGTGTTCAACTCATTGACATTCATGCAATTATCTCCGCCTTTCTTTTCATTCTTGCGACTGTTTCGTGAGCAGACACTCAGGCGCAACAGCCATCGTTGTAAAGGACCGTGAAGAATAGCAAAAAATCACCGTGATCAACGTCCTGACTTTACTTTTTGGTGTCCCAGTGGCATCTATTTTGTCGATTTGACTGGCTCTGCAAATTAAAGAGGACTAAAATAGTCCTCTTTATATCGAGGCAGGAAAATCGGGTGCTACGAATCAGTCGCTTAACAGACTATGGAACGGTGGTACTCGCCCACCTGGCCAGCAGCCCATCCAGCGTCGCCAGCGCAGCCGATGTTGCGGCCGCTACGGGTCTTGGCCTGCCTACCGTCAGCAAGATATTCAAAGCGCTCGGCAAAGCGGGGTTGGTGACATCGACACGCGGCGCACAAGGCGGATACCAGCTCGCGCGAAATCCGGTCGACATCAGTGCCGCCGATGTCATCGATGCGCTCGAGGGGCCCGTTTCGATTACCGATTGCAGCGCCGCCAATCGTCATTGCGATCTGGAATCGCACTGCAATGTCGGCAGCGCCTGGCAACGCATTAACGTTGCCATTCGGCGGGCGCTTGCCGACATATCTTTGCTGGACCTGCAACGCAGCAATAGTCGTATTCCGAGCTTTACGTTCGCCGGAACGCCCATCAATACAGAAAAGAAGGCTCGCTGAATGTCCACCGATGCAAACGACATCGATCTGCTGGTCAACCGCCGCTATGAGCACGGATTCGTCACGGATATTGAATCGGAGAGCCTTCCGCCAGGCCTCGACGAAGACGTCATTCGTGCCATATCCGCCCGCAAGAACGAGCCCGAATTCATGCTCGAATGGCGACTCAAGGCGTACCGGCACTGGCTCACACTAAAGGAACCTGACTGGGCGCATGTAAACTACACGCCGATTAACTATCAGGACATCTCGTATTTCTCGGCGCCCAAGTCGGATGCCGACAAGCCCAAGAGTCTTGCTGAGGTTGATCCCAAACTTCTGGAGACCTATGACAAGCTCGGCATCCCGCTGCACGAGCGTGCACGCCTGGCCGGGGTCGCGGTTGATGCCGTATTTGACAGCGTATCAGTTGCAACGACTTTCAAGGAAAAACTGTCCGAGGCCGGCGTAATCTTCTGCCCATTCTCAGAAGCCGTCGTCAATCACCCGGAGCTGGTCAAGAAATATCTTGGCAGTGTTGTCCCTTACCGTGACAATTTTTTTGCAGCGTTAAATACCGCCGTCTTCAGCGACGGGTCGTTCGTCTATATACCAAAAGGCGTACGCTGCCCGATGGAACTGTCGACCTACTTCCGAATTAACGCCGCCAATACCGGTCAGTTCGAGCGCACCCTTATCATCGCGGACGAAGGCAGCCACGTCAGCTACCTGGAAGGTTGCACGGCACCCATGCGCGATGAAAATCAATTACATGCCGCCGTCGTCGAGCTGGTCGCGCTCAAAGACGCCGAAATAAAATACTCCACCGTACAAAACTGGTATCCGGGCGATGAGAACGGCAAGGGTGGTATTTACAACTTTGTCACCAAGCGAGGTGATTGCCGCGGTGCCAACTCAAAGATTTCCTGGACCCAGGTTGAGACCGGTTCCGCCATCACCTGGAAATATCCGAGCTGTGTGTTGCGCGGCGACAATTCCGTCGGTGAGTTCTATTCGGTGGCCGTCGCCAACAACTGGCAGCAGGCCGATACCGGTACCAAGATGATCCACATCGGCAAAAACACCACGAGCACAATTGTTTCCAAAGGAATCTCGGCCGGGCATGCGCAAAATGCTTACCGGGGACTGGTGCGGGTGATGCCACAGGCAAGCAATGCGCGCAATCACACACAGTGCGATTCACTGCTGATCGGCAAGCAGTGTGGCGCACATACTTTCCCTTACATCGAGGCAAAAAACTCCAGTGCGCAGATAGAACATGAAGCGACAACGTCGAAAATATCGGCCGACCAATTGTTCTATTGTCGCCAGCGCGGGATCTCGGAAGAGGATGCAGTCAACATGATCGTGAACGGTTTTTGCAAAGAAGTTTTTAAAGAGTTGCCAATGGAGTTTGCTGTTGAGGCACAAGCGTTGCTAAACGTGAGTCTCGAAGGCGCTGTGGGCTAGGGAACAGGATAGTTGAGAGAATGGATAAAGTGAGCACATTGCTTGAAATCGAAAATCTGGAAGCCTCCATCGGTGATACGCCGATTTTGCATGGACTGTCATTAAGTGTTGCTGCCGGCGAAGTGCATGCCATCATGGGACCAAATGGTTCCGGCAAGAGCACGCTGGCACAGGTCATCGCAGGTCATGAAGATTACAAGGTAACGGGCGGATCGGTCCGCTTTGACGACGAGGACCTGCTCGAACTGGCGCCCGAGGAGCGGGCCCGCCGGGGAATTTTTCTCGGTTTTCAGTACCCCGTCGAGATTCCCGGCGTAAACAACGCCTACCTGCTCAAGGCAGCCGTCAACGCCAGGCGCCGCTATAACGGCGAGAGTGAAATCGACGCATTCGAATTCCTGAAGCTGGCACGCGAGAAAATGAAACTGCTGGACATGGACCCGAGTTTTCTCAACCGCGGTGTCAATGAGGGATTTTCCGGCGGCGAGAAGAAACGCAATGAGATATTGCAGATGGCGATGCTTGAGCCACGCCTCGCCATTCTTGATGAGACCGATTCCGGGCTGGATATCGATGCGCTCAAGGCCGTGGCCAAGGGCGTCAACGCACTGCGCAGTCCTGATCGCTCGATCGTTCTGGTCACTCATTACCAGCGCTTGCTCGATTACATCGTGCCCGATCACGTCCATGTGCTGTCAAAAGGACGCATTGTGCGCTCTGGCGACAAAACGCTAGCCATGGAGCTCGAAGAGCGTGGCTATGACTGGGTCAGGGAGGCCGCCAGCGCATGAGCTCGGTCGCTATCAACCAGGAGCTTCTTGCGGCCGCCGTCGGCCGCCTTGGGAAGGACACTCTGACCGGCGTACGCATGGCGGCGTTGTCGAGCTTTGGTGACAGTGGATTCCCGGGCGTTCGACACGAGAACTGGCGCTACACCAACCTGGCGCCCGCCGCTGAGTTGAGCAACGCATGGCTGGGCGCCGAGCCTGCTCCTGCCCCGTCAACCGACTTCGACATCGACAAACTAAGCACTGCAATTGACGCGCATTGGCTCGTGATCAGTAACGGTGTAGTAAACCCCGACTCTCTTGCCACGCTGCAATCCGCCGGCGTGTCGGCAACCCCATTATCTAAAAATGCCGACACGATACAAATCGATATCGAAGCACCGCTATCCAGCTTTAATGCCTCGTTGATGCACGATGGTGTGCTCATCCGCATTGCTGACAATCAGACGCTTGAAAAACCCCTGGGCTTGTTGTTCTTGGATGACGCTACGCAGACACCCGGACTCAGTTTGAATCGCTGCCTGATCGAGTTGGGTCAAAACTCCAGGGCATCGTTCGTAGAATTGCACCGGTCCATGGGTCAATGCGGACATTTGGCGAATTCTGTCATGCAACTTGAATTAGCGGCCGGCGCCAGCGCCAGCTTTGTCCGTGTTCAGGAACGGCAGAAAGAACACCTGCAAATCGGACGAGTGCTGGCCACACTGCAGGACAACGCGACGTTCCGCCACACATCAATTGATGTTGGCGGGAGCCTCACTCGCAATGACATTGTCGTCACCATGGCAGGAAAAAATTCGGTCGCCGATATCTGCGGCGCATTCCTCGCCGACGACACGCAGCACATGGACAATCATATTCTGGTTGACCACAAGATCGGTCCGGCAAGAAGCCTGCAAGACTTCCGTGGCATTGTTGGCGGACGGTCCCGCTGTGTATTCAACGGCAAGGCCCTGGTTCGGGAAGGTGCAGACGGTACGGATGCCGAACAATCCAATCACAACCTGCTGTTGTCCGATACGGCCGAAATCGATACGAAACCGGAACTCGAAATTTTCGCCGATGACGTCAAATGCAGTCACGGCACGACCGTGGGTCAGCTCGACGAAAAAGCCCTGTTCTATTTGCGTTCACGTGGCCTGAGTCACAAAGAGGCGACGAACCTTCTGACGCGAGCTTTTGTTGGTCACATTTTGCAGCAGCTACCAATAGAGCGCGTAAAGACCTATGTCGACAACATCGTGACGGCCAAACTGGACCAAATGACAGGAGCAGCGGGATAATGACTCACTCTGCGGAAGCGACTCCCATCACGACCGAGCCCCACTCTGTCGCGGCGTGCCGCGCCGATTTTCCGATACTTGATCAGGAGGTAAATGGCGAACCGCTGGTTTATCTGGACAGCGCCGCATCGTCACAGGCTCCGAACGCCGTCATTGATGCCGTCGCTCACTACCAGCGCCATGCTCATGCGAATGTCCACCGTGGAGTCCATACACTAAGTCATCGGGCCACTGACTTGTATGAGGGTGCACGCGATGACGTGAAAATGTTTATTGGTGCCGCCAGTCGTAGCGAGATCATTTACACCCGCGGCACGACCGAAGCGATCAACCTTGTTGCCCAGAGTTTTTGTCGCCCGCGGTTAGACACCGGTGACAAAATCCTGATCACCCATCTTGAACATCATTCGAATATCGTTCCCTGGCAAATCGTTTGCGAGCAAACCGGCGCCGAACTGGTAGTGGCACCCGTCGGGCAGGACGGCCAGGTCGATCTCGGCAAACTGCTGTCGCTGCTGGATGACCGGGTTCGTTTTCTTGCGATCGCCCATGTGTCCAACGCGCTTGGATCGATCCTGCCGCTACAGGACATTATCCGCGCTGCGCATGAAAAAGACATTCCGGTACTCGTCGATGGTGCCCAGGCGGTCCCGCACATGGCCGTTGACGTGCAGGAACTGGGAGTCGACTTCTACGCTTTTTCCGGCCATAAAATGTTCGCCCCGACTGGAATCGGCGTTTTATATGGCCGCGAAGCTCTTCTGGAAACAATGCCCCCCTACCAGGGCGGCGGTGACATGATCCTGGAAGTTCGGTTTGACGGCACGACCTACAACGAATTGCCGTATAAATTCGAAGCCGGGACGCCAAACATTTCTGGTGCGGTCGGCC
>CAYUOY010000121.1:0-12475 GCA_964446495.1 uncultured Woeseiaceae bacterium
AAAAAGAACGGGGCTTTTGCCATCGTATGCAATACGACGACGCAGTTATTTTTCCCCGAAGCTCTGATTCAGGACTTGTTGCAGACCGCAGACTATGCGCGCAAGGGTCAACAGGACACATTTAACCGTACCGATCCCGTTATTGCGACGACGCCCGGTGATATCGAGTCTCTCTGGGTCGATGTGACCCGAGGTCCGGACGGCTACGCGGGTTGTGCCACAATCGCCATTCTCCCCGGCAATGCGAACAACCCGATCTATCCACCGGAGGGACGTATTCCTCCCTTGGGCGGAAGAACTCATGACAAGCCGGTCAGGTAACGCTGCGTTGTCCGGCTCCGAAACGGTCAGTGAGCAGTCGCCCTGTCGGCTGCTGGGTCATGAGTTTTCGTTGTACTCAGGAAAAGCCAGGGCCTACCTGCGGCACAAACAAATTCCATTCGTCGAAGGCGTAACGGCCGAAGATCGAAGGCTCGTCAAGGAGCGTGTCAGACGTAAAGTGGTCCCGGTCGTGATCATGCCAAACGGCGATTGCGTTCAGGACACGACAGAGATAATTGATTACTTCGAGCGTCTCTATCCCGAACCGTCCGTTTATCCGGAAGGACCCTGGCAGAAACTGGTCGCTCTATTGTTTGAGGTCTACGGTGACGAGTGGCTGGTCTTGCCGGCAATGCACTATCGATGGCATTTCAAACGACAGAACCTCGCTTATGTGCTGAAAAATTTTGGCGATATCGTCAAGCCCGGCTGGCCACCCATACTGCGACCGCTGGGCGGGCTGCCCGTCGCCATGGTATTCGGTAATCTGTACAAACCCATTATGGGCCGGAGTCGCCGCAATATCGGTGCAATAGAGAAGAGCTACCGATCATTTCTCGACGATTTCAACCGGCATCTTGAAGACCACGAATATCTTCTGGGTAGCAGGCCGTGTATTGGTGACTTTGGCCTGATCGGGCCTTTGTATGCGCACCTCTACAGAGATCCTTACCCCGGCAAACTGATGCGGACTCGCGCGCCAAATGTCGCCAGATGGGTTGAGCGGATGCAGCGACCCGCCCGATTTGACGGCCACTTTCTGGCCGATGATGAGGTGCCCGAATCATTGCATCCCATGTTGCAGCGCATGTTTTCCGAGCAGTTTCCGGTGCTTATCGATACCTTGCGGCGAGTCGGGCAATGGGCCGCAGATCACCCGGATGCACGAGGCATTCCCCGCTTCATCGGCAAGCACGATTTTTATCTCGGTGAGGTAAAAGCAAGCCGTTACGTCATGCCGTTTTCGCAGTGGATGTTTCAGCGACCCCTCGCGCATTACCAGTCCCTGAGTGCCGGGCAGAAAGAACGCATCGATCCGCTGCTCGATCAAATGGGGGGATTGGATGGCATGAATGAGCCCGTCGCGGCGCGGCTCAAGTTGGAGGATTATCGTCTTATTCTGGATCGGGGGTGACCATTGCCGAAGCCGCGGCTCATACTACAAAAATACAGGGGCTACACTGTCATGATGACTAATTTCAGCAGATCATATTTTCTTCTCACGACATTCCTCGTCACATTGTTTTACTTCCATGCGGGGGATGCTCGGGCAGACGACGCGTCGACTAATCTGGTGCTGGTCACTCTGGATGGTGTGCGATGGCAGGAAGTATTTGCCGGCGTCGATCGGGACTTGATTGACGATGAACGTTACACGGAAAGTCCGGAAGTACTGGAAGACCGTTACTGGCATGCCCAACGTGACGAAAGACGCGAGGCATTGTTCCCGTTTCTCTGGTCAGTCGTCGCCAATCAGGGCGTCATTATTGGTGATCGCACGCAAAGCAGCTTTATCGAGGTGACCAATCCATGGTGGTTTTCCTATCCCGGCTACAATGAAATCCTGACCGGTAGTGTCGATCCTGATATTGATTCCAATGACAAGAAATGGAATTCCAATACGACATTTCTGGAGGCCTTGAACGGTATGGCGGAGTTCCGCGACAGCGTGATGGCTTTCGGTTCCTGGGATGTATTCCCCTACATTATCAACAGCAGACGCAGTGGCATTCCGGTGAACGCCGGTTTTGATATCGCGACGAATACCCAAACAGAAAAAATGATCTGGTTGAATGAGGTTTCAGCGGAAGCGCCCAGGCTATGGAGCACAGTGAGAGTTGATTTCCTTACCCATGGATATGCCATGGAGGCATTGAAGAGCCGTCACCCGCGCGTTACCTACATTTCCTATGGGGAGACAGACGATTTCGCCCACGACGATAGCTATGACCGTTATATTGATGCGGCGCACCGGACCGATATGATGCTCGCGAAACTATGGAATTGGCTGCAATCCGACCCGTTCTATCGCGGTCGTACCACCCTGATGATTACCACCGATCACGGCCGCGGCGAAACGCCTGACGGCTGGCCATATCACGCCAGTGCCGAGGGGGCGATCAAGCTGGGCAGCGACACGGCCGAAGAAGTGCCGGGTTCCGATCAAATCTGGTTCGCGGCGATCGGACCGGGAATCCCGGCAGAAGGCCTTCTTCGCGGCCACTGGAAACAGTCACAGATCGCGGCGACAGCGCTGTCCAGCCTGAATCTTGATCCACGCGAACTGCAGCCGCTGGCCGATAAGCCAATGGAGCAAGTGCTGCGCTGAGTGACAACGCCTGTAGGGATGGCGTGGGGGCACGAGTGCTGCAGGGCAGGATTCGTTTCAGAGCGGGAGTCTCTGCTATTGTGAGCGCAAGGATGTTTCGAGGGGGAGAGCACGGTGAGTGTTAGATACTACGACTGGGCGGCTAAACAGGCGGCGATGCAACCCGACAAGATTGCGGTCAAAGATCTTGATACTCAGCGTGAGTTTACCTACCGCGAGCTGAACGATCGTTCCGAATCACTGGCGGCCTGGTTGCAGGACAATGGTATTGAACAGGGCAACCGCGTAGCCATCCTGGCACGAAATTGTGCCGAGTTTTTCGAAGTGCAGTTTGCTTGCGGAAAGATCGGTGCGATCGCCGTGCCACTCAACTGGCGCCTGACCGAAAAAGAACTCGACTACATCGTCAACGATTGCACACCGACCGTCTTGTTGTATGACGCCAAATTCCAGGAAATGGCGCACTACCTGCAACGGCATTGCAAAGTAGCCACACTGCTGGAAATCGATACCAGTCAGAAAGCGGGCGCCTATGAACAGGCCCTGGCGGCCCATACCGAAGGTTGTACCGTTGTATCGATGAGCCTGGAAGACACGGCCATGATTATGTATACGTCGGGCACCACGGGGCACCCGAAAGGGGCCGAAATAACCCACCAGATGAATCTTTACAACTGCATCAATCTGGGTATCCCGGGGCGGATTTCACCCGCTTCCGTACACCTGGTCGTGCTGCCGTTGTTCCACACCGGGGGTTTGAATTGTTATGCCAATCCGGTGCTGCATGCCGGCGGCCAGGTGCTGTTGTTACGCGAATTCTCTCCCGCTGCTGCCTTGCAGGTTTTGGGCGATGCCGATTTAGGCGTGACGCACTTTTTTGCGATTCCCGCCGCTTACCAGTTCATGATGTTGCACCCGGATTTCGAGGGCACGGATCTATCCAGAATTCAGATCGCCGGTGTCGGCGGTGCACCTTGTGCCGAGACTATCCTGAAAACCTGGCAGGACAAGGGCGTTTCAGTCTTCCAGGGATGGGGCATGACAGAAACCAGTCCCGGAGGTACGGCCCTGAATGCCGAAGATGCCGCGCGAAAACTGGGTTCTGCCGGAAAACCACTGATGCATACTGACATTAAGATCGTAGCTGAGGATGGCAGCACCGTGCCCCAGGGCGAGGTTGGCGAATTGCTGATCAAGGGACCAAACATAACGCCGGGCTATTGGAACAATCCCGCCGCGACGGCCGATGCATTTGTTGATGGCTGGCTGAAAACCGGTGATGCGGCTCGCTGTGACGATGAGGGCTTCATCTATATCGTCGATCGCTCCAAAGATATGTACATTTCGGGCGGCGAGAACGTGTATCCCGCCGAAGTCGAGAACGTTCTGTATCAGTTACCGCAAGTCGCGGAGGCCGCTGTTATTGGCATTCCCGACAAACGCTGGGGGGAAACTGGTATGGCGGTGCTGGTTCTGAAACAAGGTGAGACTCTGGATCAAAAAGACGTCATCGCGCACTGCCGTGAGAATCTCGCTAAATTCAAGGTACCTCGCGCCGTTGAGTACGCGGAAGTTTTGCCGAGAAACGCGACCGGAAAAGTATTGAAACGCGTACTACGTGATCAATTCGTGGGCGAGGGAGCACCGGCAATTACCTGATCGACGAACAGGCGATGGAGGGATAGTTTTTTTCGTTTTAGCGCTAGTCAGGCGGGAGCAGGTTCTGTCTTGCATAGCCGTCTGGCACAGTAAAAAGGTTTTCATCGATGTCTTGCTCGGCAACTGATTCAAGCAAAGCCTCGGCAGTGACTACACCGTTTTTGTATTCGAGCGTCCGCACCGGAAAGCCGCTAATTTGATCCATTAGCTCGCCGGGATTAAAGCCGTCCCTGTTTCCCATCGGCATTGACTCGGTCATTTTCGTTACGAACTCTGCCATGTTGCGAAACGCCTGCATCATCTTCTCGCCACCTTCGATCTCCTGGAAGTCTATTGCACAAATTTCCTGAGTTTTCTCCGGGCCTTCGAAAACAGCATACTTGTCGCAGGGACGTGATTTCCATTCCCCGGTACCAGTTGCTTCAACGCGCAGCGCAGGCGATGGCTCGCCGCTCTGAGCCATTAGTCCCTGCATTTGCCCTTGCATCATTTCTTTCACCATAGCGCGTTGAGCAGGCGGCATGTTGGCGAGTTGCGCTTCCATCTCTTGCATGGCGGCACTGATTTGCGTGTTTACCTGCTCCAACATCGCTTCATCCATGACAACATAGTTTTTCTTTTTGTGATCGAGGACCAGAAACTCATCACCCAGAAATATCATCGAGACTAACGAACTATTTTCATCCATGCGTACCTTGTCGCCCTGCGCGTATATGCTGGTTCGGCGGATCTCTTGTCCCGCTGCGTTTTTGGTCGCCAATTCCATCACTACTCCCGCATGAGTGTGTGGCGATAGCAACAGGAGCGTCAAAAACAGGAGTAAAGAGGCGTTCTTCATCGACAGACTCCGAGGTGGCATTCCTCCTGTTTTCTCACAAAACAGGAGGAATGCCAAGCTTCAACCGATCTATTGAGCCTGAAGCGTCGAGGATGTAGAGCACGCGGGCAAGAAGCTCCTCGACCCCGGGCGCAGCCAGCGAGTAGTAAATCTTCTGGGCTTCACGGCGAGTCCGGACCAGTCCCTCACGCCTGAGTATTGCCAGGTGCTGGGAAAAGCCGGAATTTGAAAGACCGATCTCCACCCTGAGTTCACCGACTGAATACTCACCTTGTGAGAGAAGCAAAAGAGTCTCGAGACGATGGCGATTGCTCATGGCCTTCATCAGGCGCGAAGCAGGCTCGACGATGTTACGCGACAAACGCTTTTTCTTTCTCTTCATATCGATAGTCCCCTCGCTCATTTTCGCGTTACCCGATAAGTTCGTAGGCCATGACCAAAGTGGACGCCAGCGCGACCGTGAACAAACCGAGCCTCAAAATCGGTACCTGGAAAATGTAGATTGGGACGTAGACCAAGCGCGCGAAGAAATAGATCGTCGCCGCCATTGCTGTGATTTCGTTACTCGATCCTGTCACATGCACGGCCAGAGCAACGGGGGCAAAAACGGAGATGGACTCAATCGCATTCATGTGCGTTCGATAGGCACGGCGGGCCCACGGCACGTCGAACGGATCGTCCCCGGGCAATGGGTCCATGACCAGTCGCAGGAGGCCAATCTTCGCGACTCTCACCATCGCGTACGGCAACCACAACAGCGCCGTCAGGACGCAACTCCAAATGAGCCAGTAAATTTCAGTAGACATGTCTTATCCTCACGTTCGAAAGAATCGTCCAACGAGTGAAACTCTTACGTTCTTGGTACGCCGAAGCTGTCGGACAATCAGTGCGTTCAAGACAGTGCTCGATCGGACTGCTCCCGTGGTAAACAGGCAGCCGATGACGATCAGTCGATCACGGTGCACCGTTCGCCGGGCCGTACCCATCACCCTTGTCAGTCCGTTTCCATCGGTAGCGAGTGATCATTGCCCCACTCGAACATTGAGGCGTCGTAGACAGCGACATTCTTGTGCCCCAACAAAGTGAGCGCGAAAGCATTGTTGCTTGAGGCGATTCCGCCACCGCAATAGGTAATAATCCGGTCTATGTCGCCCGCTCCCGCTTCGCTGAAGAGTGTCCGCAGTTCACTGGTTGGCAGGTAGGTGCCTGTATCGGGATCGTGGAGCACTCCGTTGGGCACGTTAACACTGCCTGCGATCCGACCTTTACGGCCAAAGACGGGGCCACCGGAGCCCGTGTGCATAGCCGGCGGCAGCGCATTGATGATGCATGTCGCGTCATCGCTGATCGCGCTTAGAACGTCCTCCTTGTCGGCAAACATTTCGGGGCGGGGGTGCGCTCGAAACGTTGCCGGCAAGTAGTCGCAGGCAGCTTGTGACACCGGGCGCTCTTCAAGCAGCCATTTAGCCCATCCACCGTTCAGAATAGCGACGTTGTCGAAACCGAAGGCGCGCAGCATCCACCAGACGCGAGTGGCCCACATGGGTTCGGTCGAACTGTAAAGAACAACATGATCGCTTTCGCCGACGCCGTACTTCGCCATGGCCGCCTCGAATTGTTTTTCGGCCGGCAACATCAGGGGAAGTGGCGATGGTTTGTCGGAGAGATCGCCCAGAATATCCACGAAGCCAGCACCCGGAATATGTCCCGAATCATATTTCTCTCGCCCGCTTTCAAAAGCAAAGGGGAACGTCTTTCCCAATTCAGGATCTGGGTTTGGCCCGGCGACGACGGCGCAGTCGAATACTCGTAATCCGGGCGAATCCAGGGCTTTCGCAAGCCAGTTGGTGTTAACCAGGAACGCCGTATCCTGAACGCCTGATGTGGTTACTGTCGTTTGGGTACTTTTTTCCATCGTCTTTTCCTTTTTGTCGCCTGGTCGCGGGAAACTGGCGGTACTGCTGCTTCGCTTGCAACGGGGTTGCTCCCGATTGACCAGCGCCTGAAGCCAATATAGGCTGTGATCACTGGCGTATCTATGGCACAAAAGGTATTTTTTATGGCGCAACGTACAAGTATTGAGGCTTCTTCACCATGGACGTACTGAGCGATATTCTGGACACGGTTCATCTGTCAGGCGTGCTTCTGGGACGTGCAGAGTTCGGTGCCCCCTGGGGAGCGTCTTCCGAGGGCATATCAGCGCCAATATTTCACATCATTCTCAGCGGCAATGGATTTATCACCCTGGAGGGCGGCGACCCTGTCCCGCTCGGTTCCGGCGATCTCATTTTGATGCCGCACGGCCATACCCATTGTCTGCAGAGCCACCCGTCGGCGCCGATAGTAAAATTTACCGATCTTATGGTTGGCAGCCCGCTACGCAAACCTGAAGTCATGCGAAGTGGTGGCGATGGTGCGACAACGGCCCTTGCGTGTGGACGTCTGGCTTTTGATCGAAACGAGATGCATCCGCTGTTGGCGCAATTGCCTCCACTCATCCACATTCGAGGTGGCGGCAACAGTGCGCGCGAGTGGCTTGAGTTAACGTCAAAACTTATCTCCGACGAAATACGCGCCGATCGTATTGGTACCTCCGCTCTCTTTGATCGATTGGGTGGAGTGCTGTTTATCCAGGTCATCCGCAGCTACGTCGAATCCCTTCCGGCGAATCAGGCCGGTTGGCTGGGAGCCTTACGCGACCCTCGCATAGGAGCCGCGCTCGAATTGATCCATGAGACACCCGCGCATGCATGGAGCATTAGTGAGTTGGCCTGCAAAGTGGGCATGTCGCGCTCGGCTTTTGCCGGTCGCTTTAAATCTTTGGTCGGCGATACTCCAATGCAGTATCTGACGCGCTGGCGAATGCATCGTGCTGCGCATCATCTCCGCAGCGAATCGCTCGGGGTCCAGGACGTCGCTGAGCGGGTCGGTTATGAATCCAGTGCGACGTTCTCCAAGGCCTTCAAGCGATATATCGGGGTTGCCCCCGGCACATACCGGCGATCTGGTGGCGCGACGTTCGCGAATGTAGCTGACTAGAGCGTTAGCGGTCGGAAGCAAAAGCCCTGTCGACGCAACGTCCAATTTGACAGTGCTGTGGGACTTTCGCGTGGAACAGTCATGCACAGCCTCGCCATTGCGTCCGTAGACGCCTCCTGACTGGACGTTTTCGTGCACCTGTCCACATTCTTTGACTAACAATGCGCCCGACAGGATTCAAGCCCGTGACCCTTGCCTTCGGGGGCCGTAGGTTCAAATCCTCTCACCCCGATGCAATCTCGCTTTGATAGTTCAGAAGGCCAATGCTGCCAACCAAACTGGCGAGACTCGCAAGTGCGAACAAGACCCAACAGACAATCATGAGCCTGCGAAACAATTGTAGCGCTCTAACGACCAGCTAAGCACTGCCAGTTCAGAATCAATCTCACCGGTTGACCATTGCAGCTAGATCTTGTCCTCTAGATCCCATAAACACTCGAGCGGAGCATCGATCTCTTCTGTTGCGAATGGTTCCACATATGGGCTTCCGGCTTCGATTTGTCGTATAGTGTTCCGACCCACTAATAAGAACAATTTTCCCCCGGGGCCTAATATTGTGACTACATCTTCGATTCTGCCGATTGTCAGCCGCCTGATGCTGTCTGTTTCGTTTGTCCTTATCGTTACTTCGATTCCTGGACAATCCGCTTTTTCCCAATCCGTCCTGATCAACGAGGTCGACGCGGACCAGGCCAGTACGGACAGCGCGGAGTTCGTCGAGCTTTTCGATGGCGGCGCTGGTGGCACGAATCTCACCGGTCTGGTGCTGGTGCTCTTTAACGGTAGCGACGACGCCTCTTATCGGGCCTACGACCTGGACGGCCAATCCACCAACGGGGCTGGCTATTTCGTCCTGTGCGGAAACGCGGCAAACGTGGTGAATTGCGATATGGACGTATCTCCGAACACCAACCTGATTCAGAACGGTGCGGACGCGGTTGCACTCCTAATAGGCGACGCAGTAGATTTTCCAAACGACACACCGATTACTACAACTAATTTGCTCGACGCAATCGTCTACGACACGAATGACAGCGACGACGCAGGGCTGCTGGTGCTACTCAACACGGCTCAACCACAGATCAACGAGGGCGGCGCTGGAAATCAGACCGGGCACTCCAACCAGCGTTGTGCCAACGGCTCGGGCGGCGCCCGTAACACAGACACCTATGCGCAGTTTGCGCCCACGCCGGGCGACGAAAATATCTGCGAAATTCCCGTGGTAGGTCCGTTCGAAATATTCGAAATACAGGGAGCGGGAGCGGTTTCGCCCAACAGCGGTCAGAAGGTCCTGACGGAGAACAATATCGTGACCGCACTGGCGCCGAACGGCTTTTTCATGCAGACCCCTGCGTCCCGTTCAGACGGCGACCGTGACACCTCGGACGGCATTTTTGTATTCACCGGCGGCGCGCCGACCGTCGCAGTCGGAGATCTGGTCGATGTCACCGGTGATGTGGTCGAGTTCTTCGGTTTTACCGAGCTCACCAATAATCCCGTGGTTATCTTTAAGAACGCCGGCCTGCCGCTGCCCGCTACTGTCATTTTCGATGCCAGGACACCGAGCGCGGATCCGACGAATCCATCGTGTGCAATCGAGTTCGAGTGTTATGAAGGCATGCTTGTCGAAATCGCTGAAGGTACCGTGACCGGCCCAAATCAACGCTTCAGCAGCGATACCATTGCTGAGGTGCACATAACCGCGGCGTCAGATCGAACGTTCCGCGAAACCGGGATCGAAATTCCGGGGCTCATGGGACTACCGGTGTGGGATGGGAATCCGGAAGTATTCGAACTCGACCCAGACAAACTCGGGCTGCCGAATCGGACTATCGCCGCGGGTTCTGGTTTTTCGGCGGTTGGCGTCATTGGCTTCGAATTCGGAGGCTACGAACTCTGGCCGACCAGTTTGACCGTGAATGATGCGGTTCTTCCACCGTCAGTGCGGCAGAAGAACGAACACGAAATGACGGTGGGCAGCCTTAACCTCTTCCGTCTGTTCGACGATTTCGATGATGCACCGACGACCAATGCGCTGGGAGAAATGATCGACGACCAGGTTGTCTCCAGCGCCGAGTACCAGCGTCGATTGGCGAAATTCGCTCGCTATATCGTTGAGGGTATGAACACGCCGGACATTCTTGGCGTTCAGGAGGTCGAGAAGCTCGGCGTACTGGAAGATCTTGCCGCTGCGATCAACGCGTTGGACAAGAAAGCCAAGTACCGGGCGTACCTGGAGGAAGGTAACGATATTGGCAGCATTGACGTCGGTTTCCTGGTGCGCAAAAAGGTCAAGGTCGAAGCTGTTACTCAGCTGGGTGCGACAGAGACCTTTATAACGACTTCAGCACGACTCGATCTGCTCCACGACCGGCCGCCGTTGTTATTGACGGCCCGCGGCCGCGACCACTTCCGACTCGCCGTAATGGTGGTTCATAATCGCTCTTTGGGGGGCATCACATCCGCAAGAGTGCAGCAAAAACGATCCTTGCAGGCACAGTCAATCGCACAGAAAATTCAGGACATTCAGAGCGCGGACGCAGAGGTTGCCTTGGCCGTAATAGGTGACTTTAACGCGTTCGAATTTACAGACGGCTATGTCGACGCAGTCGGCGAAATACGTGGCAGTTTCGATCCCGCTGATAATCTTCTGTCTGGCCCGGACCTTGTCGATCCAGACCTGCTGAATCAGGTCTTGTCGCTGCCGAAACACGAGCGGTATTCGTTCATTTTTCGCGGCAACGCTCAGACTCTGGATCATGCGCTGACTAGCGAATCGCTGAACCCGCGGGTACGGGGATTGCAGTATGCACGAGGCAATGCCGACGCCGCTGTCGATCTCATTAACGACGATACGACAACTCTGCGCGCATCGGACCACGACGGCCTTGTTCTGTACATAGATACGGATGAAATGGACGACGACGAGGAAGACGACGAAGACGAGGACGAAGACGAGGACGAGGACGAGGACGAGAACGAGAATGACGACGACGAAGACGAAGATGATGACTAGCGACTTGTGGCGATAGCAGCAGGAGCCTCAATAACAGGATTATAAAGGCGTTTTTCATTGACAGACTCCTATGGCATAGGGTCTGTTTTCTCACAAAACAAGAGGAATGCCGGGGTTCAACTCAAAATAGAGGTATTTCTGCGGCAGGTTTTTTTGTGTTGAGCCGCTGGCCATTGGTATCAATACTGCCCCAACCGGTGGGGCTTCGTCACATTTTCGGAATTTCTGTATTGCCAACAGAGTCTGAATGGGCGAACCTCATTCGTTAGTAAGGCTGGTGATTGAGACACGGGGATTGGCACCAATGACAAAGAAGAAAACACCGAATAGCAGAGTTTCTGGCGTATCGGCGGCGTCGAACTCACCGTCGTCCTCAGATGTCGATGAGAAAAAACCGACCTCGATTCGTGAGGCCACAGCCAGTCAGTCACCAAACGAGAGTCCATATCACCTGTTTGGAAAGATTCGCCACAGCAAGGAGCAAATCCGTGATTTGTTCCGCAACGGCACTTACCCATACAAGACCAAAATTGGAAAAAGGTCCTATGAAGAACACAAGGAGGAGTTGCAGGTCGAACTACTCAAGGTGCAGAGCTGGGTGAAGATGACGGGCCAGCGCATTATCGTGCTATTTGAAGGTCGGGACGCGGCGGGCAAGGGTGGAACCATCAAGCGTTTCATGGAGCACCTTAATCCTCGCGCTGCTCGCACTGTCGCGCTGGAGAAGCCGACCGACAGAGAGAATGGTCAGTGGTATTTCCAGCGCTACATCCGACATTTTCCAACCAATGGCGAAATGGTGTTTTTCGACCGGTCCTGGTACAACCGGGCCGGAGTCGAACGCGTGATGGGTTTTTGCAGCTCGCTGGAGTACCTGGAATTCATGCGGCAGGTTCCTGACCTGGAGCGCATGGTTACGCGCTCCGGCATCCGGCTATTCAAATACTGGTTTTCCGTTACACAGGCAGAACAGGAGCGACGCTTTGATTCACGTGAGGGCGACCCATTGAAGCAATGGAAGTTAAGTCCGATCGACGCTCAGTCCCGCGACAAATGGATCGAATATACGCAGGCGAAAGAGTCGATGTTTTTCTATACCGATACAGCCGATGCGCCCTGGACGGTGATCAAGTCTGACGACAAGAAACGCGCACGACTGAATTGCATGCAGCATTTTCTGGCCAATCTTGACTACCCGGACAAGAACATGAAAACGGTGCATGGACCGGACCCGTTGATTGTTGGCACGCCGTCCCAGGTTATCGAGAAGGAT
>CAYUOY010000122.1:0-12473 GCA_964446495.1 uncultured Woeseiaceae bacterium
TCCGGCATCGATTCCAATGTTGGTTTCTTCAGCTTGGTAAGGATCTTGTTAACCGTCTCGAGGGCATCATACGGACGTCGCTCAAACAGGTACTTCAATGACTCCGGCATGTATCTCCGGGCCACCAGAGCCATGATGAGCGTCACGCTACCACCAAACCAGAACATGCCACGCCAGCCATATTCCGGCATGATCAATCCGGCAAGGACGGAAGTCATCATCGCCCCCATCGGATAGCCCGAGGTTACCGCCGCCACGGCCAGCGTCCGGTATTTAACCGGGCTGTACTCCGCCGCCAGTGTCGCCTGACAGGCAAGCATTGCACCGGCCCCCACGCCGCTAACGAAACGCAAGGCGAAAAATTCCGTCAGGCTGCTCGCGTTTGCCGTCAACAGAATGGAACTTCCGACCAGGATGACACTGATGATGATCAACGTTCGCCGACCAATGATGTCGGACAATGGCGCCAGCAACATGGCGCCGACCATCATGCCGGCCAGCGCAAAACTGAAAATCCAGCCGAGAAGATCGGGCGTCAACGACAGTTCAGTGGCAACGGAACTCGCAACGATGGCCATCGCGGTTATATCAAAGCCATCCAGCATATTGAGAAACAGACACAGGCCGATGACCAGAAACTGTTGTACGCTGACCGACCCGTTATCGATAACATCAGCAACGACGCTCGCGCTGCTCACGGCATCTGCTTCTGCAGACATAGCAATCCCCCATGTGGGCCTGAGCCCTCAGACAATTATTTACTCTTTGCGGTGTTTCTTACGAGAAGACAGATTCAAGCATCGCTACCGGTCATCTTAAGTAATAAGTGTGCCGAGATGCCACCGTCGCAGGGAATATTCGCGCCCCGAAGCCACTGACTTTGATCGCTGCACATGAAAACCAGTAACGGCGCAATGTCCTTTGGCGTACCCGGACGATCCATGACCGCCATGTGTTCTTCTGCCCGTTCCCCCAGGGTTGCAATGAAATCCTGCAAGATCGGCGTCTCCACTGGTCCGGGGCTGATGCAGTTCATGCGTATTCGCTGCTCGCGCCACGTCCAGCGATGCTGCATTGTCCAGACAATTAACGCTTCTTTTGACAGGAAATAACTGCGCGCAGCCGCGATATCCAGTTCGTTACAAATCGCATCGATGTTTTCAAAATCCGCCCGCTCGATAAATTTCCGCACCGAGCTGATATTTCCTTGCCACCCCATACCTGCCAGTGATGCCATGTTGACAATCGAGGCACCTTCATTCAAACGCTCTATCATGCCAAGCGTCAAGGCACGTAAGCCAACGAAATTTGCTCGCAGTACGGGCACGCGACCCGCCGTCGGAGGCAGGCCGGCAATGTTGCAAAGACCATCAATATTGTCGCCAATCTCCTCGATGCAATGCGAAATCGATACCGGCTCGCACAGATCCACCGACACGAATCTATCCAGATTGCTGTCGCATTGATGTCGATCAACGCCGATGACGAACGCCCCGGCCGCCTGAAGAGCGATCGCACACTCCGCGCCGATTCCTGATGAAGCACCTGTGACCACGATTGTTTTCCCGACCAGACCCACGTCATCAGTCCCCTTTTCTAAACTCACTTGCTCTGACCCGCCGCGAGCGCTGCTACAGAAAACTCGCTGTGCCAGGTCGACTCGGCCCCCGAAAACCTCGCCTGGATCTGCACATCGAGAACATAGGGCTCTCCGGTTGCTGCACGTTCGAGACATCGATCAATTGCGGCGCCGAGTTCATCCGGATGGGCGACCCGTTCCCCGTTTACTCCATAGCCGGCCGCAATCTGGACGTGGTCAATCTCCGGAGACCCCAGGTAGCAGCCCGGGTAGCGTCCGCTCTCCGCAGCGCGCCTCCCGTAGCTGTGCAGCGCTCGTCGATTGGCCTGGTAAGCCTTGTTATTCCAGATAATGATCGCGACGGGCACCTTGTAGCGAGCCGCACTCCACAACGCCTGCACACCAAACTGGAAACTTCCATCGCCGACGAGGAGGACCACGGGCCGGTTCGGCTGGCCAATCCTGGCACCGATCGCCGCGCCTATTCCCCAGCCAAGGCAGCCACCTCCGGACGTCAGGTGTCGCCGACCTGAAGTCCCATTGGCGTAGTCAATGTACTGCCAGTTGTACAAGTCCGAGGTCGCCAGTTCACAGACCACGATCGCATTTCCGGGCAAGCGTTGATTCAATTCCACGGCGAGTCTTTCGGGAGCAACCGGTGCCTGATCCCAAACCGCGCGTGCTGCCTGTTGTAATCGTGAATGGCGCTGCTCATGTGCTGCCGTTACCGCCTGTTGCCGTTGCCGAATTCGCTTCGCGGGTAGTTGACGCGTACGCAGCTCGACCAGGAGCGCACTCAATACCCTGTCGGTCCGGCCCACCGCCGCCAGGTCCACGGGATAGTTGCGGCCGAGCCTGCGCCCGTCCACGCTCGTATGGATGATGGTCGCCTCACGGCGAAGCAGCGGCTGCTTCGGTTGCCGGAAGAGACTGAACATGGTGCCGCCAATTGACCAGAACAAATCGTATGCATCCCATACGTTTGCATCCAGCGAAAACATGCCTGAATAGTTCGGGTGGGTGGTCGGGAAAGAGATTGGACTGTGACTGGCCGGAACATCTGCCATCACAGAAGCGCCAATGAATTCGGCAATTTCCGCCAGCTCATCTGCGCCACCGTATTCACTCATTTCGTTGCCGGCAACGAGCAATGGAAATTCTGCGTCCAACAGCATGTCGGCCAACGTAACAATGGACGCCTGATTGGGCTGCAGGTCGACCTCTATCCCGGATCGTGACGGTCCGATTATTTCAGCTTCGGCAACCGTGTTCTCCCAGAGGTCCCTGGAAAAAGTCAGAAACGTCGGACCAGACGGGGGTAGTCGCGATGTAAGGAATGACCGACGCAACACATCTGGAATCGTATCGCTGCGGAGCACATCCCAGCTCCACCGCGAGTAGCTACCGGGGAGTGTGTGCAGATTCTCAGCTTCGAGAAATGCATCGCTACCCCGCATATCGGTGCTTTGGCGGCCGACGGTAATAACCAGCGGCGTCCGGTCTTTGGATGCGTTTACTATCTGGCCGAGCGCATAGCTCGCACCAGCAACAGAATGCAGATTGACGAAACCGGTCCTGGCGCAACTCCGTGCATAGCCATCCGCCATGGCAACCGCCGCGGATTCATGAATTGCCAGTATGTATTGAAGCTCCGGTCTGTCTACGAGTGCATCCAGGAAGCCAACCTCTTCGGAACCGCCAAGCCCGAACACGTATTTCACGTCCCAGTCACGCAGGAACTCGGCCATGAGTTCACCGCCGGTACGATTAAACAGCCGCCTGCTGCTAACCTCGTCACCGCTCGCTCCCTTCGCGAGCACAATGTCCGCGAGGGTCGTACTCGCCGCAACGGCAAAACCCAGTGCACTCATCCGGCGCACAAACTTTCGTCGTGAAAGCTGTCCATCGAGCAAAGAACGAACAGACTGACGAATCGACGGAATTTCACTCATTGGAGATGCTCCCGCTTGGCATGCGGCGCCGCCCGAAAGATTCCCGGACGGTACGCCGTTCAGTCATTCAATCAGAAGCCGATAGTCGCCCTCAAAGCAATCGACCGGGTCTCTTCAATATTGGTCGTTAGCACGGCAGATCCGGAAAGAGTCGATGCATTTACAAAGGTATGCACCAGTTCATCCGTCAGGTTTCTGCCGATCAGGGCCAGTGACCACGGATGATCGCCTGAATAGGATGAGAGTACGATGCTGGCATCGATGCGATCGCTAGCCTTCTGAACGCCCAGCGGGTCGCGCTCAATGGACATAAACTGGCTGTCGGTATAGAGATACTTGGCAGACAGTGCCAATTCCAGATCACCTCCCACGGACATACGGTAGTCGGCCCCGAGGACGGACGACCATTCCGGCGCAACCGGCAACTGCTTTCCTTTCAGGTCCTGCACACCGGCTCTCTGCCCCGCCGAAATGCCAATATTGAAACAACCCGTTCCCGTTTCGGGCTGACTCAGGTAACAGGAACCGACGAACTCGTCGTAGGTAGCATCGGTATAAGCTGCAACCAGGTTCAGGGTCAGCCCTTCCAGCGGTGTCGCCCAAAGCAAGTCCACTTCAACGCCCTCACTGGTAACGTCTGCCGGGGCAACAATCTGCTGAATTAGCACAGGATCATTGGCAGAAACCTGTAGATCGTCAACCTCAGTATGGAAAATCGTCCAGTTGAAGCGGAGAGAATCATTGGCCAGTGTATGGCGTCCGCCGATCTCATAGTTGGTGGACTCCTCCTCACCGAAAATGAAACTCGCCGGATTGCCGGCACCGCGAAGATCAAATCCACCGGACTTGAAACCCGTCGCCGTACTGATGTAAAAATTGTTGCTGTCATTGAGAGAGTATTGCAGCGCCACGTTGTAGGAAAAATTCGTGTCATCAATATTCCCGGTGATCGCCCCGCCCGGTGTCATGCCGTCATCACCCATCGTGCAGGCCGACAGCGGTACTGTCGGTGTGTTGCAACCGACCGGCGCATTATTCAGATCGCTGGTATAGACCTCGCCGACTATCTGGGCCTTGGATCCATCGCGCTCTTCATTGGTAACTCTGCCGCCAACAGAGAGCGTGAACTGGTCACTCATGTGGAAATCGACTTGACCAAAAACGGCCCGGGAATCGGTTTCCGAACTCTGAAATTCGTTACGGGAAACGGCGGGATTGATTGCCGGAACTGGTGGCCCTATAGCGGCTGCGATCGCATGAAAGGACTGTGTCGCATCCAGTTCGCCGGAAAAGAACATCAAACCCGCGATGTAATCCAGACGGCCGGACTGCGTGCTGCCGTTCAAACGGAACTCCTGGTAGAACTGCTCGTATTGCTCGGTATTCTCAATACTTACTCTTTCAGCATCGAGCTGATCGCCGCTGAAGGTGTCGTTAATATTGTAATCGTTATACGAGGTCAGCGATGTCAGCGTTATGTTGTCGAAATCTGCCGTCAAGGTCAGACCGATCAGGTCAGATTCGATCGTAAATGGCTCCCTCGAATTGAACAGCGGACCACCCGGTGTTACACGACGGAGATCAGCGGTTGAGTTGCTGTCGGTCGCGCCTCCGCAGTCGAATCCCAACCCTTCCGCTCTCGCAATCGAGTGTGGCGGTCCGGCTGGTGGTTGATATTCAAGACAGCCGCCAATTACCCGACCTTTTCCCTGGCGTTCGAAATCGGTGCGCTGATACATCAGCTCAGCACTCACTGTCTCGCTAAAGTCGTAGTCCAATATGAATCGAGCCGTCAGGTCTTCACTCGTTTGCAGGGCGTCACCGGTGACGGTGTTGTCAACCCAGCCATCTGTATCCCGGTAGTTG
This sequence comes from uncultured Woeseiaceae bacterium, assembly GCA_964446495.1. Taxonomy (GTDB): domain Bacteria; phylum Pseudomonadota; class Gammaproteobacteria; order Steroidobacterales; family Woeseiaceae; genus JAADHU01. The sequence continues at coordinate 5,398 of CAYUOY010000122.1, forward strand.
ATCACGGCACGTCCGCGGGCCCGATCCGAAAACGGGCCGGAAATCATTCCCTCTATTTCAAAACCCTCACTGGCTTCAAAGTTGTATTGAGTCGCAAGGTTCGCCTCGAATTTGTCGGTCGGTTTGTTGGAGACGATGTTGATGGCACCCAGCGATGTGTTTTTGCCAATGATCGCACCCTGTGGACCCTTCAGGACTTCAACTTGCGCTACGTCGATCAGGGCACTGCGGCCGAGTCGACTTCGGGTCGAGAAAAAACCGTTAAAAACCTGTCCGACGCTCGGTTCGAAATGAATGCCGCTACCAAAGGTTCCCAGACCCCGCATGAAATAGAGGTCTGACGCACCGGCGGCTCGTATGTAACTGAAGTTCGGCGTATAGGGCGCCAGTTGCTGCAAATCCACGATGCCCTGCTCCGCGATCTGCTCGCCACTAATGGCCTGAATAGAGATTGGTACGTCTTGTAACGATTCTTCCTGCTTCCGGGCGGTCACTATAATTTCTTCAAGTTCCGCTGCGCTCGCGAATTCGGGTGGCAACAATACAGACGTCAACGCTACTGCCGATGTACAGGCAATGCTGATTGATAAGGGTAGGGATCTCATGGGTCAGTACTCCGCTTGCAGCCTAAAGTGAACTATACCGTACAGTACGACTTGTATTATGGTTCAACACAGAACAAAGTCAAGGATCAATACGTAATAGCCACTATACGTTGCAAGGCGCCGGCAAACCGACCGTCTGGCAGATGTTCTTTAGTTCCGTATGAAACTCCATCGCATGCACACCTCCCTCCCGACCGATCCCCGACTGACCAAAACCACCGAATGCCGTACGCAGGTCACGGATCATCCAGCCGTTAATCCAGCAGACGCCTGCTTTTAGCCTTTCAGCGGTAGCCTGAGCGCGTCTGGTATCAGTGGACCAGACTGTCGCGGCCAGACCATAACGGGTGTCATTGGCAAAAGAGATCGCCTCGTCATCGTCATCAAAAGGCCTGACGTGGCAACAGGGACCGAAGATTTCCTCCCTGATCGATTCACTGTTCTCGTCAAGCCCGGTCCAAATGGTAGGTTGAATCCAGGCCCCCCGGGCCAGGTGATCTTCCATATCGGGTATCCCACCGCCGCATATTGTGTCGGCCCCATCCTTTTCCGCCTGCCGAAAGCATTGCAGCACCTTGTCCCTGTGCTCGTGGCTAACCAGTGGGCCCATGGTTGTCTCCGCGGCGTATGGATCGCCCAGCACTTGTTGCTCTGCTTTGAGCTTTAATCTGGCAATGAATTCGTCGAACAGCGACCGGTGTACATAAACTCGTTCTGTGCCAAGGCAAACCTGCCCACAATTGTAGAAAACGGATGCCGCCGTTCCGGCAACCGCCGCATCGAGGTCGCAGTCGCCGAAAACGATCGCCGCATTTTTTCCGCCCAACTCCAGCGACACGTCTCGTATACCAACCGCCGCCGCTCGCATGATCGCCGTGCCGGTAATGGTTTCACCGGTGAAGTTAATAGCATCGATATCCGGGTGAGTGGTCAGGAATTCTCCCGTTGAATCAGGACCGAAGCCATTAACGATATTAACGACACCCGGTGGCATGCCCACTTCATTAAATATCTCGCCCAGCATTGTCGCCGTCGATGGTGTCTCCTCCGAGGGCTTCAGGACAATGGTGTTCCCCCATGCCAGGGCCGGCGCGAGTTTCCAGGTCGCCATGATCATGGGTAAATTCCACGGGCAGATCGCTGCAATGACGCCTTTCGGCACTCGCTGGGTATAGTTATTGGCCGTGCGCCCGTCCGGTGTGTTCGTCTCAAAGGTCTCGGCATCGTATGGCTGCGATGCAATATCGGCGAATGCACGTAACTGTTGAGCACCACGCGGAACTTCTATTCTGCTCACGGCGCTGACGGGATGACCACTATCGCCAATTTCGGCGGCGACGAAGTCGTCTTGTCGCTGCAGAATCAGATCGCACGCTTTGCGCATCAGTTCCTGCCGATCTTTCGCGGCCATTCGCCCCCAATCACCATTGAAACTGCATCGAGCCGCCGTAACCGCGTCATCCACATCGGTCGCCGATGCTTCATGAACAATCGCCGTTAATTCATTGGTCGCGGGATTCGGCAGTTCAAACGTAGACGATGAATCACGATATTCCCCGGCAATGAAGTTCCTGACCTGGTGAATTTCCCTCATTCTGCCACCCTGTTCACGCTAGCGTTATTTGGCTTTTCCGGAAGCATCAAATGCTTCCAGAAAACGATCCACGACGTGAGCCGCGCGGTGTCTTCTTTCTTCTGCCGTTGGCGGGGCTGGCCGCAGATACAACTGGGCGATATACCAGTGGTGCAGCAACATGCCAATGAAAAACTCAGCGGACTCGTCGGCACTGCTGATGTCCAGAAGATTGCGTTTGTTCAGCGCCTGCATGTACTCAACCAGCAAATCGTGACTACGTTGCGGACCTCGTTCGTAGTACAGCCGTGCAATGTCCGGAAACCGGTCACGTTCCGCAATGATCAATCCCAGCAGTTCACGATGGCGCCTCGAAAACACAACCCGCATGCGCTGCTCCGCAAATACCGTAAGCGCCTTGCGAATATCATCGGAGGGCTCAAGTTCGGGCTCGTCCCTGTTCAACACAACCGTATCCACGACCGCACGAAACAGTGCGCCCTTGGTGGGAAAGTAGCTGTAAAGGGTGGCCTTCGAGCCGCCTGATCGCTCGACAATGGCGTCGATAGAAGTTTCTCCATAGCCCTCTTTCAGAAACAACTCGGTAGCCGCTTTCAGGATTCGAGCCTGCCGCTCCTGACCTCTTGGCGATGCAGGTTCGGCCCCCTTGCGTCTGCCGCTGGTCTTTCCCGGTGCCTTTCTGCGTGCTTTTTTCATTCACCCCTACCCGCTTTTGGCGGCATTGTATCAGGTAGAAATGTACGGTACAGTACATTTTGACTATCAAGCTCTCAATCCAACCGGGCCGAAGGCATGACGACCTCAATCCAGAGTCTGGATGCGCCACTCGCATTCCGGGTGCAAGACATCCAAAGTCTGCCAGAACCAGCGTCCGCCAATCCCGATTCCTCCGTCATCCGAACCTTTGTACGTGCTCTGGAGGGCATGCAGAAGGAGGCCATAATCCTGCGCGGAGACGATCTGCCCGGCTGGCGACTGGTCTGTGACGAGGGCCATTACCTGAATGGAACGGATCTGGCCCCTCCCCCGCTGGCATTTTTTTCGGCAGGAATGGCTGCCATCTATGCCGCCAGCATGGCGAGGGAATTGAGCCAAATGGGCCACGATTACAGGGATCTTTCCCTGGTTCAGGATGCTCACTACGGTATGGAAGGGTCGGCGCTGCGAGGGACCATGATGGCTTCTGCCGGGCCGGTGGTTTTACGTGCAACGCTTGCTGCAGAGGCTGACGTCGATCAACTCTCCAAACAGTTGACAACAGCGATATCAAACACACCAGTCGAATCACTGCTGCGGACAGAACTTGCCGACACGTTTTCTATCGACAGGAACGGCGCCGTCATTGCCACCGGCCGCGTCCACCAGGCTGGAACACAAGGGCCTGGCGATCCTGGTGCATTATTTGAGCAGCACGAGCCCTATAGTAGTGCGCACGACGACGAAACCCTGGTAATGAAACTCGAATCGTCCCGGAGCATCTTCGAGGTTGATCACGGTGTCGGTGCAGCGTTAAAAGACCACCAAAAACGTGACTTGTTGATTCGGTCAAATGTCGCGTGGCGGAAAGATGGCCTGCAGCAGATACGGGTGCAGATCCATCGACCGATCGGCAGTGTCTTTCAGTTCCTCGTGGACGAAACTATCGCTGAAGGTGGTGGGAATCGGGCACCCGATGGACTTTGCTATCTTTCCGCCGGCATCGCGTTCTGCTTCATGACTCAATTGGGTCGCTATGCACACATTACGAAACGGCTAATCGACCACTACAGCATAGTGCAGGATACGATTTTTGACTTGGCGAAAAGAGTCGTACGGCCAGTGGAAACGCACGTACACCTGGCCACTGAAGAGGATGTCTCGAACTGCCAGAAGATTGTCGATATGGGCGAACAGACCTGCTTCCTGCACGCCGCCTGCCGAGCCGGCAATGAAACAGAGTTACAGGTCGATTGTGACAGCATTGTCAAGTTGGCGGAGAACTAGAACATGAATCTGTCGACAAGTTTGGCCGTTGTTGCATTTCTCCTGAGCACGATCGCGATCCTGCCGGGCACGCTCGGTGTCGTAATGATCACCCGCAAGCTGGCTGCCACGGCGCCAGGAGCAAGACTAATTTACGGACATGCGAAGTGGGTCGCACTTTTGTCGATTGGCCTGATGCTCTTCGCAATCGTCCTGGCCATGCGAGAAAACACATGGTCGCTTGGCATAGGCATCATATTTCTCGCATTCTGTGGTGTGCTGGTCTTCGGCTTTCTGATGCACGTTGGCCTCAATTTCAAACCCGTTCAGATACCGCACTTCGTCGGCGGTGCGGAAGCATTGCAGCAATTCGGTGCTGATGAAGAGGTCATCGGCGTCATTGACGCAGCGGGAAATCCGTTCGCTTTCGTAACGCGGCTGGCGCGTCGGCCCCACGTAGTTTATCAGCCGCGAGGTAAATTTCCGTTCATCATGAGCCATTGCATTCTCGCGCACAGTTCCATGGCTTATGAGACCAAGGGTGACTTCTCCAAACCGGACCTGCAAGTGGTTGCCGTCATAGCCAACAACATGGTCTTTTATGACAAGAAAAAGCAATGCGCGGTAATCCAGATTCAGAATCAGTCACGGCAGGGAGCCTTGCAACTGGAGACTTTATCAACGGTCGCAGTAAGCCTTGGAACATGGCAAAAACTTTACCCGGAATCGACTGTGTGGATTCGTGAGAAGGAATGGCGCGACACGTTTTACCTCAAGCTGCTATCGCGGGCCGACGTCATTGACCCGACAAGCCCGGCGATGATCTATTCAACGGAACACGAACTCGATGATCGATTGCCCATGAAATCCCAGGTACTTGGGTTGCAGATCGGCGCTGACCATTGTGCCTATCCTGTCAGCGTGTTCCAGGATACGCCGGTTATCAACGACAAGCTTGGAGGACGGCCGCTGCTCATTGCATCGGCTTTCAATGGCGATTTCGTACAAATATTTGATCGCGAGACTGCTGCAGGCCGGATTCTCAAATTCTCGGCGCTGAGTACCGATGATGGCTTTACGGATTCGGCGACCGGCTCTGTCTGGAATCCGACGGGATTGTGCACGGAAGGTGAGCTTAAGGGTCAACAACTTGTGGTGCTGCCGCATTACAATAAGATTTTCTGGTTCGTCTGGGCTGACTTCAAGGTAAACACTCGTATTTATTCCCTGGAATAGCACCTGCCACATAGGATACAAAATGCAAAACACAAAACCGTATGCCGACATTCCGGGCACCTACGTGATGGACGGCGAGCATTCTCACAAGGGATATCACCTGAACATGTTTTGTATGTCATTGAACAAGGAGAAATGTCGCCAGATGTTTCGTGACGATGCAGAAGGCTACCTCACCACCTTTCCGATGAGTGAGGAACAACGACGCGCTGTTCTGGATCGCGACTGGATCGGGATGTTGCGACTGGGTGGCAATATCTACTACATATTCAAGATCGCGATCTTCGACGGCCTGTCAATGCAGGCGGCCGGTGGCCTGATGTCCGGTGTCACCGAAGCAGAATTTCAGCAAATGATGATTGACGGCGGGAGATCACCGGACGGTAATCGATTCAGCGAGGAGTGGTCCAATGGCTAGGATTATTGCCGGCGTAGGCACCTCCCATGTACCCGCAATTGGTGCCGCGGTCGATCATGGCAAGACGAAAGAGCCCTACTGGGACCCGCTGTTCAGTGGCTATGAGAAAGCGCGTTCATGGATCGACGAGGCACGACCCGATGTGGTCATCATTGTCTACAACGACCACGCATCAACGTTCTCACTGGATATGATTCCTACCTTTGCGATCGGTGTGGGAAGCGAATTCCAGCCTGCTGATGAGGGTTACGGACCGAGGAAAGTGCCTACCGTAACGGGGCACCCGCAACTCGCCTGGCATATGACGGAGTCATTGATCCTGGACGAATTCGACCTGACCATCGCCGGCAAGATGGAGGTTGATCACGGCCTGACCGTGCCATTGTCCATCATGTACGGAAGCCCCGCAGAGTGGCCCGTTAAGGTGATACCTTTGTGCGTCAATGTCATTCAATACCCACCCCCGACAGGCCGACGTTGCTATGCGCTGGGAAAGGCGATTCGCAAGGCGGTCGAATCATTCGATGCAAACCTGCGGGTGGCCATCTTTGGTACCGGCGGTATGTCACACCAACTGCAGGGTGAGCGAGCCGGCTTGATAAACGAGGCCTTCGATAGCGACTTTCTCGGTGGGCTGACGACAGATCCGGAACGACTGGCAAACATTCCGCACGTCGACTATATCCGCGAAGCTGGCTCGGAAGGGATTGAGTTGGTTATGTGGTTGATCATGCGCGGCGCACTTGATGACAAGGTCACCGAGGTGTTCCGTCACTACCATATCCCCGCATCGAACACCGCGGCAGGTTTGATCATTCTCGAAAACGACCGGTAACCTGAACCCGAAGCTACCCGCTCAGGAAAATTCCAACGGCAGTGCAACCGGACTGCGAAATGTCGTCGATGGAATCCACTCCAGTGGCGCACTGGCCTGTCGGTATTCTGGAATCCGTCGATGCAATTCATTCATTGCCGTGATGACGATGAGTCTGGCAAACGGCGCACCTACACAAACATGCTTGCCCGTTCCCATCCCGACATGCTGTTTCGGTCGCCGATCGATGTCATAGATATCCGGATCGGCAAACTTGCGCTCATCCCGATTAGCCGCACCGTAACAATTGAGAACCTTGTCACCAGCGCGAATGGTCCTGCCGTGCAGTTCAATATCTTTGGTCGCCGTTCGCCGGAAACGCTGAGCCGACGTGTTATAGCGCAGAGACTCCTCCATCACTTGCGGCATCAGGCCCGGGTCACTCAC
>CAYUOY010000123.1:0-12444 GCA_964446495.1 uncultured Woeseiaceae bacterium
ACCTGGCCACCATTTTCTGAAGGCCGCGCTGACAAGAATGGCGTGCTTGATGATTTGATTTTTGTCGCCATTGACAGCTGCAATGTTGAAGATATTGTGCACAGCGGCCGGCCGTTTGAAAAGGACGATTTTCTGACCTTCCGGGCCAGGAACTACCAGGTGCCTGCAGGGACGTTCGAACCTGGCCAGACTTACAGCATGTACGTCGAGCATGCGTTATTGCCTCATACACAAAAGGACTATGGCATGCCGGCGTTTGCTACTTTTGCGGCATCAACCTATATGGATTTTCAAACGGCGGGTGCAAACGATCCGTCTTACTGCGAGTAAGTGTCGGCCAACTCTGCCGCGAGACCCGCTGAACTCTAATTTGAGGACATCATGTACCGTATTCCCGATCGTGTGAGGCTATTTTCGGCCGTTGCAATTACCTCTGTGCTCCCACAATCTGTAAGGGTTCCGGCACGAGCAAAGCTCCTGCGAAAACTGCAGAAAGACAAATCCCGCAACGCCGACATAATCGTCATCAACCATCCCAAGACGGGCGGTACATGGCTTCGTGTCATGCTGTCGCGCCTGTACCAGGTGCGCTATGGCCTGCCACCGAGAAGAATCGTCAAGTCCGATGAATTTTATAATCGTGATCGGTCAATGCCTCGCTTCCTCATAAGCAATGGCTACTACAGCTACGAAAGCGGGACACAGGATGTGCTGGACGACTTAAAGTCGGGAAGCACCAGCGATAAGCAGGTCATTTTGCTCGCCCGCCATCCCTGTGATGTCGCCGTATCGTGGTACATACAGTTCACCAATCGAACCAAGGCGTACAAGCGCGAGCTGATTAACAGTACATTACGGAACCCTGTGGATCGGGAAAACATCTCCGTGTGGGATTTCGTCATGCACGATGAGCTTGGCCTGCCCGGATTGATCGAGTATCACAATATGTGGGAACGCCGTCTCAGCGGTGATATCGGAGGGCTGGTCATTCGCTACGAAGACTTGCGTAGCGATCCGGTCGATACAATGACCTCAGTCATTGCCTTCACCAACGCTCCGTTCGACAAGAAAGAAATTGAACATGCCGTCGAATTTGCCTCTTTCGATAACATGCGAAAGCTGGAGCAAACTGGCTATTTTCGAAATTCCAGCATGTCTCTGCGTAACAAGAAGGACCCCAACACCCTCAAGGTGCGGCGCGGAAAAGTGGGTGGCTATCGTGATTATTTTGATGATGAACAGGTCGCAATCATGGAGAAAATGGTCGCGGAACGACTCTCTCCCACGCTCGGGTATGGGAACGACCCGGAACCAGGGTCGCCCACTTCGTAGCGCTGTCATTTTGACCTGTCATTATCAGCAAAACGCACGCATCCCGGTGCCCGACAATGGTCGCTTACCTGCCAACCTTCAGGATGGATAATCAGTCGTGATAAACATGGTCGCCGCGATGGCCAGAAACAGGGTCATTGGCCACAAAGGCCGCTTGCCCTGGGGACATGACATGCCCAGCGACATCAAGAGATATACCGATCTGATACGCGGTCAAACGATAGTCATGGGATCGAACACCTATGGAAAGGCCGATCATGCGCGGTCGGAATCCACAGTGGTCGTGCTATCCCGTAAATCACTGGAACTACCGGCCGATGCGAGCCTCGCGCACACAGTAAACGACGTGATGGCTCTGGACGATGGCGACAGCGAGATTTTTGTTACGGGAGGCGGAGAGGTATTTCAGCTCATGCTCGAACACACAAACCGACTTTTCCTTACCATCATCGACGAAGATTTTGCCGGCGACGTGTTGTTCCCCGCTGTCGATGAGGCGCACTGGAAACTAACGGATAAGCAGGACTTCAAGAAAGATGACAGGAACAAATACGACTACTCTTTCCTGACTTACGAAGCTCGTATCGATTCGATTACGCCATTAGCCGATTGACGGCATCAAGATCCCGCTCAGTATCAACACCCGGACCCGGGCGTTGCTCCGGACGTCCGACTTTGATCTTCATGCCCATGCTGAGCGCGCGCAATTGTTCCAGTTTTTCACATTGTTCCAGCGCCGATGGTGCGGCGGCGACCAGACGATGCAACACTGAGCATCGATAGCTGTATATACCGTGATGATGCTGCGCGCTCGACAATGCCAGCCCCTCGTTATCAGCACTTCGTGAGTACGGAATCGAAGCGCGACTGAAATACAGTGCGAAACCATTGTCATCCAGCACGACTTTGACGACGTTCGGATCGTGGAAGTCCTCTTTTGACTGCAACGACGATGCAAGCGTTGCCATATCGGCCAGTGGATCATCAAGCACAGATGCACACATCCGAATCAAGGCCGGTGGCATCAAGGGCTCATCGCCTTGCAGATTGACCACCCGCTGGTCATCGCTCCAATCCAGTTTCCGGGCAACTTCCGCAATTCTCTCGGTGCCCGAACAATGACTATCCGCGGTCATGCAAACCGTCGCGCCGAATGCTTCGGCGGCCTGCTGAATGCGTTCATCATCCGTGGCAATGATGACTTCTCGTGCGTCACTTTCCGACGCACGCAGCCAGACGTGCTGCAACATGGGCAGCCCGGCGATCAGTCGCAATGGTTTTCCGGGCAAACGCTCGGAGGAAAAACGGGCCGGAATGGCTACTACAAAGTCAGTCATGATTTTCTATTGTTGCTTCGACATTCTCAATTAACGATATCCCGCTCGACGAATGCAGGATCACCTCTACACGCAGATACCACAGGTTTTTCAATGCCACGCCGTGACATTTCACGGCATCTTTTTCCGTCATAATGACATCCAGGTCCCCATCGAAACCCAGCTCGGCAACACCCAGTGTCGCATGATCCGGATGCGGGTGCCTGACGACATCCATTCCCGCCGCTACCAATGTGTCAAAAAATCGTTCCGGATTGCCGATCGCGGCAACACCGTGTACGCGTTGTCCCTTGAAGTCATCCAGTGAACGCGTTTCTGTCTCATCCAGGCGATGAATGCTGTGCGGTCGAAGAGAAAAAGTACTGAGTGCCATTGCCGGTGGCAAACCGGGCACCGCAATCTCGTCGCTTTCGGTTTGCACCACGACATGCTGCACACATCGCAGACGCGCAAGAGATTCCCGTAATGGTCCGGCAGGCAGCAAGTGTCCGTTTCCCCACAGTCGTTTGCCGTCCACAACGGCGATTTCCATGTCACGCGCAAGCCTGTAATGCTGCAACCCATCATCGGCGATGATGACGTCGACACCCTGCTTTTGCAAAAACATCGCTGCCGCCACCCGATCCGGATGTACGGCAACCGGACAGCCCGTATGTCGGGCCAGCAACAGAGGTTCGTCGCCGACAACGGCGGGGTCACTATTGGCACTCACGGCCAGCGGTACGGGTCCGACCTCGCCACCATAGCCACGACTGACAATGCCGGGTGATCGACCTCGACGCCGCAGTTCCTGCGCCAACAGGGTAGTCAGCGGAGTCTTGCCAGTACCACCGATCGATATATTGCCGACGACAATAAGCGGTACGTCCAGACGAACGGATCGCAGCCAACCCCACCGATACAGGGCGCGCCGCGCACTCGTGATAATTCGGAAAAGGACGCTCAGTGGCAGCAGGAGCAGATACCATCGAGATCCCCCGTACCAGATTTCATTAATCCAGCGTTCACCCCGCCCCAACATGATGATCAGCCGGCGTCCGCTGGCCCGTCAGTGAATTGCAGACGATGCAGATCGGCGTAGTGCCCGTTCTTGTGCAGCAATTCACTGTGCGTCCCTGACTCAACGATGCAGCCCTGGTTCAGCACGACGATCTGGTCGGCATTCTCGACCGTCGAGAGGCGATGCGCGATGACCAGTGTTGTTCTGTTTTCCATGAGCGTCGAGAGCGCGTCCTGAATACGTCGCTCTGATTTTGTATCGAGCGACGATGTCGCCTCATCGAGGATCAATACGGGTGCGTTCTTCAGCAGCGCCCGGCCGATCGCGATTCGCTGACGTTGGCCGCCAGACAGCAAAATGCCACGATCACCGACGATGGTCTCGAGCCCGTCTGGCATCTCATTGACGAATTCCAGTACGTGCGCTGCTTCCGCTGCCCGCAACACCTCTTCGTGCGTTCGTTCCTTCAGGCGACCGTAGGCCAGGTTGTTGGCGATGGTGTCATTGAACAGAACAATGTCCTGGCTGACAAGGCTGATATTCTCACGCAGGTTGTCCAGCGCATAGTCGCGCACCGGCACACCATCCAACAGAATTTCGCCCGAATCCACGTCGTAAAACCTGGGTAGCAAACTGACCAGCGTCGATTTGCCGCTGCCGGAGTGCCCCACGATCGCGAGCGATGTGCCCGCCGCTATTTTTAGCGACACATCATTCAGAACTCGTGTTCTCCCCCCGTAGGAAAAACCAATATTGCGAAATTCGACCGCACCTTCCACTTTGTCACTACGGTGCGTCCCCGAGTCGATCTCGTCAGGTTCATCGATGATTTCGAAGAGACTGGTTCCAGCAGCGATACCGCGCTGTAGTGAGGCATTCACATTGGTGATGCGGCGCAATGGTTGCAGCATCAACATCATCGCGCCAAAAAATGCCATGAAACTGCCGGGGCTAAGACGTCCTTGTGAAGATTCAATACCGGCGAAATAGATAACGCCACCGATGCCAATACCGAAAATAACCTGCGTAATGGCAACTCCCAATGACCGTGAACGAATGAGCTTCAGGTTCTGGCGGCGATTGCTTTCATCCACAACCGACAGCCGCGCCATTTCATAGTCCCGACCACCAAAAATTTTAACAATGCGGTTACCGTTGATGACTTCATCAGAAACTTGCGTCACCTCACCAACGGAGTCCTGAATCCTGCCGCTGTAGCGGCGGAAGGCTTTACCGAGAAAGCGAATAACCGTGGCGATAATGGGCAGCAGAATCGCCACGGAGACGAACAACCTCGGACTCTGATACAGCATGAGTCCAATAGCCGCAAGAACCGTAAGAACGTCACGAACCATAATCGTCACGACAGTGGTGACCGACTCAGCCACCATCTCGACGTTGTAGGTCATTCTGGATAGCAGCGGTCCTGTCGATGTTTGCTCAAAAAATTGAGTTGGCAACGTTAGAAATTTCCGGAACACGTCTCGCCGCAATGAACTGATCACACTGCGACCAATCCAGCCCAACGACGCTTCCGACGTGAATCCCGCGATGCCACGCCCAATGAATATGGCAACGAAGGCGAAAGGCAACCAGCTGATGGCTTCAAGATTTTGGGCGACGAGGCCTTCGTCCATCAGCGGTTCGGCCAGGGCCACCATGGTCATTTCGATAAAGGCCGTTGCCGCCATTGCGATTACGGCGGTTAGTCCAACCATCTTGTGTGGAACAACGTATTTCCAGAGTCGTTTGTAGACGCTGACAGCGCGGGATTCGACGCTATCGCTCACGGATTTGTCGAATCGTTAACGGTGGCAATGTTGATTTGTACGAAACCCAGACGGCCCGCCACATCCATCGCTGTCACAACGTATTGATGACGCGCATTGGCATCTGCGCTAATCGTCAAAGGCAGGGTGTGATCCCCGTTGGATACCTTCTGCAACGCGTTGCGGATCGTTGCGGGCCGACTATTGACCAACTCCCTTCCATTGACCAGGTAAGTGCCCTGCTCCGTGATCATGATGTCGATCTGCCCGGCAGGCAGGTCGGTAATCGGTGATGCCTGTGCATCCGGCAATCGAATCGTTATTTGGGACTGCTTCACAAAACTCGTCGAGACCATGAAGAACACCAGCAACAGCAACACCACGTCGATGAGTGAGGTCAGATTGACCTCGGGCTCTTCCTTGACGCGCAGGTTCAGATTCATGTGTCGTGGCCTGACTTCTCTTGCCGGCGGTGCAAGGCTTCAATCAACTTGATCGCTTCCTTCTCCATATCGACTACCAGCGCATCCACCCGGGCCCTGAAATAGCGATAGCCGATTAAAGACGGAATGGCGACAGTCAGTCCCGCGGCCGTCGTGATGAGTGCCTCCGCGATACCGCCAGCGAGGACTGTCGGGTCGCCAACACCGTGTGTAGTGATGGCGGCAAATACTTTCACCATGCCAATAACGGTTCCCAGCAGACCGAGCAGCGGTGTGATCGCGGCAACCGTGCCTAACGCATCAAGGTAGCGCCCCAGCTCATGCACGACGTGGCGGCCGGTATCCTGAATGCTGTCCTTCATGATCGATCGTTCGCGATCACGATTGATAAGACCCGCCGCCAGTATCTGTCCCAGCGCCGAACCCTGGTACAAGGTTTGGATCTGCTTCTGGTCAAGTGCATCTTTCTTGACCCAGCCCCACACCTTGCTGGTGAGATCCTCCGGTACCACCCGCTTCTGTTGCAGTGTCCAGTAGCGCTCCAGGATGATTCCTATGGCGATTATGCCGCAGAGGATAATCGGCGCCATTAACCAGCCACCCGCTTTTACTATATCGACCATACAGCCCGTCCCTGTGGAAAATCGAAATATACCGTGACCGGCTCAAAAATGCTCCCCAATACAGCAACCTCTGACCTATTCGTGCCAGATGCGCCGCTGGTCGAGGCGGTGGATCGCCCGCCGCTGCAACCTGGTCTGGTTGCACAGCCGATATGAAATCGCACCGCTGTCGGCCGTATTGACAACTTCCGCCCCGGCCGAGCGCCAGCGTTGTACCACATCTTCTTTGGGAAACCCCCAGCGATTGCTGAAACCTGCCGACACCAGCGCTACCTGTGGCTGCAGCCGGTCGATGAATGCGGTGTGCGATGAGGTACGGCTGCCATGGTGTGGAACAAAAACCAGCTGTGTCGACGACAGCAGTCGCTGCCGAACCAGCGTTGATTCGGCCGCCAACTCAATGTCTCCTGTCAACAGCGCCTGCGACTTGCCGGTGCGGATCTCAAGGACGCAGGATGCGTCATTGCCGGCCCGGGACTCTCTGGACCGGGGGTACAATATCGATATCCGAACACCGTCCCATTGCCAGCTTTGCCCAGTGACACATAGCGAATGCGCCATAGGTACGTCCGGCAGATACTCGCCAGACAGAAGCGCGCCAGTGCGGATTTCCGCCAGGAGGGACGACACGCCACCAGCATGATCATTATCCCCATGACTGACGACAAGAAGATCAATTTCGTCGATGCCTTTCTCCCGCAGAAACGGGGCGACCACCAACGCGCCGGTATCGGACCCGGACCGAAATGACGGTCCGGTGTCGAATACCAGCGTGTGGTTGCGCGTCATCACCACCGTCGCCAGTCCCTGGCCAACATCCAGAGCATGAATATCGACACACCCTGGCGGTGGTCGCGGCGCAACTTGCAGGATGGCTCCGAGTCCGGCGAGCCAGGCCAGTTTGCGGCCCGGCCAGGAAGCTGGCAGAAGGACCCACAGAACGCTCAGCCAAACTGACAGGAGCGCGATCCTGTGCAGCCCCGCAATCCTCACTTCGGCGAATGGAATACCCGCCGCGGCCTCCACCAGGGTTAGCAGTAGCGTCACGCTGTACCAGCCGACCCGGAGCAGTACATCGCCCAGCGGTTGCAATGGCCCCGCCAGCAGCAGACCCAACAACGAGGCTGGCACGGTAACCAGGTTGAATACAGGCAGGATGATCAGATTCACCCATGGCGCCAGCCAGGAGACACGACCAAACAGGGTTGCCGTCAATGGCAAAAGGCCCAGCAACAAAGCGATTTGCATTGGCATAAATTCGCCGAGGGCACGCCGCAGGCGATGCCTGAGCAACTGACTGCCAGCGCTGACCCGGTGCAGCCTGGCGAGCCACAACAGTATGCCTACAGCGGCAAACGACAATTGAAACCCGGGCGTGAGAATGGCTAACGGACTGGCCAGGGTCATGGCGATGCAGGTCACGGCCAGGATCCATGCGGGTGACACTGAACGCCGCCATAGCGTGACAAGAAGGACCAACGCCAGCATGACCAGGGCACGTTGCGCCGGCAACGCAAAACCGGAAATAGCCGCATAGCCAGCCGCCAGTAATAGCGCGGCCACGCCGGCCTGGTCCCGAAGATTTCCCGGCCGCTTGAGAAGCGCCAGCAAAAACCAGCCAAGCAGGAATCCACCACCGGCCGCAAGCCCGATATGCAACCCCGAAATTGCCATCAAGTGACTGGTGCCGGTAATGGCGTAGCGACGCCACTGGGAGGGACTTATCTTATGCCTCGCACCCACCGTAATGGCCAATACGACGGCGGTCGCATCATCATCCGGCAAGATCGCGGAGATTCGCGCAGCAAGGTGTCGGCGCAGCCTCGCCAACGAAAAATCTCCACTGCAATCACGCTCTCGAACGCCTTCACGAACGTAGCCCGTTGCCCCAATTCCCTGCCTGAAGAGCCAGCCTTCGTAGTCAAAACCGACTGGATTCGAAAAGCCCCTCGGACGGCGCAAACGTACGGTGAGCGACCAGCATTCGCCCAATGCAGGGATCGCCGGCGCGTCATACCAACTCAGACGAATCTTCGTCGGCAGCTCACCGGCTTCGAAGGGTCGGACAATAAGGCTGGTCGTCGCTCCACTTTGTTTCGCGAAATCAATTACTTGAAATACTTCCGTCAGATCTTCACCGACCAGCGACGGAGACAGTCTTTGCTGCAAAACCTGCCGCGACGAGGCCCAGATCACGAGGAAACCGAGTAGCAGTGCTCCGACCGGTCGCAGCGATTTGACCACCAGACAGAGAATTGTTGCGGGCACGGCGAAGAACCACCAGCCATCGGCTGGCAAGTGCTGCAACAACTGGATTGCATAAGCCCCGCAAAGAAAAAGTAGTCCGAAAGAAAGCAAACCCACCGCGCTATTCCGCTCGTAAGCGGTTTCTCGTTATGATGCCGTTCCCGACCGTCTGCCGGTCATGAAATGGAAGCGGAACTCCACCCGGATGCCAAGGCGATTTTTCAGGAGATTTGCGGTTAAACGCGACTGGTTTCACGACAAGTGGTACCTGGCTCCATTCCAACACCTGTTACATGATCGCGACCTGTGGGGAATTCGTCGCCGCACCGTCGTGCCGGCTTTTGCCATCGGGCTCTTTTTCTCCTACCTGCCCGTGCCGGGTCATGGACTCATGGCGATCCTGGTCGCGCTGACATTTCGAGTGAATATCCCCATTGCGGCATTGTCGACGCTGATCAGTAACCCGCTGACGATGGGGCCAATGTACTTTCTCGCCTACCGGCTTGGGTTCCATCTCCTCGGCCTCGAACCGCAACCTTTTCAATTTGAGATGTCGATAGCCTGGATAAGCGAGAGCCTGGGTACCATATGGCCGCCGCTCGTGCTTGGCTGCCTGTTGCTCGGCAGCGCGCTATCCCTGATCGGCTACGTTAGCCTCGATTTGTTGTGGCGCGCGTCAATCGCGGATTACCTGGCAAAGAAGAGAAAAAAGCGAGCACGGCTCCGGGATCGACACTGATATCGGTTCGGCCTGGATGCGATGCCTGGCACTTGCTCAGGTGCGCGCTGTCGAACAAGACTGAGTGGGCATGAACCGCTACCGAAGTTGACTATCAGTGGCTGACGAGTGAATGACATGCTGCGGTTCGCTAGAGTAGCGATTGTTCGTGCGCGACGATTCTCGGTGCTGAGGCATCCTGTACGATGAGCCTTCGAACATACCAGGGGAGACGAAAAACCAATCGGCTTTTCCAGCATGTATCGAAAGCCCCGCTCAGGCATTAAGCGACTAGCGTCTTCGGCGGCCATTGCGCTCCCGGTGACGGTCGCCTTGCTGTTTCTGATGACCCGCCTGATCCTGCCAGGTGAGCATGATCGTATCGTCACCCGCATGATCCAAAATATCGAGCTTCAGCGCGCCGTTCAGCCGTTGGAGGTGGCAGACACCAGAGTTTCTGAATTGGCTCAGGTTAGCGAAGCAGAGCATCCACCCGTTCGACCAGACTCAACCGTCGCAGACCCGACTCAAGTTAAAGCCAAAGCAATACGCTCGGGGGATCGCCCCGACGATGAGGAGCCTGTTCGACGTGTCGACTGGTGGAGTGAAGCACGCAGGCTGACCCATGAATCCAACGCGGAAGCACTCAAACAATGGTCGCTGGAACACGGATACGAACGCTACGTATCCATCATGCAGGGCCCCCTCCCCATAACCAATGCAGTGCGAGCGAAGTTGCCCCCCAACCAGGGGGATGCAACCGGATACCTGAACATCTATGGTGATATGGAATACAAGATCAGCGAAAACTGCATCGCAACAACCCAAGTGGTGGTCGCCATCGATGACTCCGATTTCGTTCGCGCGCTGCCAATGGTAATAACCTGCACGCCACCACCGAAACAGAAATTTAATCTTGACCGCTATGCTCATGAATGATGGTGTTTTTGTAAATCCGGTGGCTTGAAATCGATATTCAATTTGATCACCTCACGCTCCCAAGCAGCCAACCGGGTGACGAAAATCCAGAGGATTATCTCTGTCAGGCTTTACTTCTAGTAACTTTTCAACAGAATAGAGCGACAACAGACGCCTCCTGCGGTGAGATCACTGGTTCGCCTTGCACTCATTTTCAGGTCTTCTGATTCTCAGACAGTTTTCTCGAATAATATTTATAATGAGGAATACAAAATGGTTGAGCGCAATATTCGATGGGGCAATGCGGTTAGTGCCCTAATCATTTCAGTAGTCTTCATGATTCCAGTTGCGGGGCTCGGTAACGAGGCAAAGTCACCGCAAGTTCAATTTGTGAATTCCTGTACGACCGACGTGCAGGAAAAATTCAGTCGAGCCATAACGCTACTCCACTCCTTCGAGTATCCCGAGACCACAAGGCTATTTGGAGAGATCACTAGCGAAGACCCTGATTGTGCAATGGCATATTGGGGTGCTGCGATGAGTATATGGCACCCGCTCTGGGCGCCGCCGAGCCAGTCGGACCTGGAGAGAGGCGCTGCCTTAATGTCTATCGCGACTGACCTGGAAAGCACACCTCGGGAATCGAGTTATATAGAAGCTCTAAGCACTTTTTTTTCCAGCAATGACGTTCGCAGTCATCGCAACCGGGCACGTCAATACGAGTCGCGCATGAGCAACCTGTATGGCAACCATCTGCAGGACCCGGAGGCCGCGATGTTCTATTCGTTATCATTGCTCGCCAGTGCTGATCCACGAGACAAGTCGTATGCGCACCAATTCAAGTCGGCAGGATTGCTTAACTGGGTTCGCGCCTCGCAACCAACACACCCGGGTGTCCTGCACTACCTGATTCACAGTTATGACTATCCAGGCCTTGCGCACCTGGCGCTCGACGCGGCGATGACCTATGCGGATGCAGCGCCTGATTCCGCCCACGCACAACATATGCCTTCTCATATATTTACGCGACTCGGCCTTTGGGACCGATCGCTCTCGTCGAATCACGTTTCAACCCGGTCGGCCGCCGAGTACACCATCAGTGCCCACTTGCCTGGACACTACGATGAAGGGCTGCACAGCATCGACTACCTGATGTACGCCATGCTGCAGACGGGTCGCGATGATGAGGCGCAGCAGCTACTGGTGCGACTGGCAAACATCAAGAAAACA
Organism: uncultured Woeseiaceae bacterium; assembly: GCA_964446495.1. Classification (GTDB taxonomy): domain Bacteria; phylum Pseudomonadota; class Gammaproteobacteria; order Steroidobacterales; family Woeseiaceae; genus JAADHU01. The sequence goes on from CAYUOY010000123.1 coordinate 11,618, forward strand.
GATACCGAGAACTTTAAGGTCGCCTTCACCTACGCGTCGACACCAGCACGTTACGTCCTGGAAAGGCGGATGTGGGATGAGGCCAGTGAATTGCAATACGTGCGTGAAGACTTTGCCTGGAACGATTTTCCCTGGGCGCAATCCATTCACTACTTTGCGCGGGGAATCGGCAGCGCACGAACCAGGCAACTCGATAAAGCGCGGCAGGACCTGGCGATTATCGAAGATCTTCTGGCCAATTTGCCGGAGGCTACCCCTACTTATTTTCGGACTGAAGTCGAGGTGCAGGTCGAATCCGTACAGTCCTGGATATTGCTCGGCGAAGGCGACACGGAAGGCGCCCTGTCTCAAGCCGCCGCTGCAGCCGATCGGGAGGACGCGGTCGACAAACATCCGGTAACGCCGGGCGAGGTTTTGCCAGCGCGCGAACTCTACGCGGATATGTTGTTCGAGGTCGGTAACGATGCACAGTCGTTGGTGCAGTATCAGGCCGTACTCGAAGTGTCTCCCAATCGACTAAATGCACTGATTGGTGTCATACGTGCGGCCGTCCGTCTTGGCGACACCAAACTGGCTGAGCAGTATCGTGCCGTGGTAATTGAGCAGACCCGAGCCGCAAATGGTCGGCGTGCCAGTTTGGAGAGTGTGCGGAATTCAAGTCTGTAAACAGGCCGCGTTGCGCCAAGTTAAGTAAGGAGCGAACATTCCCATGACCTGGATAAAATATGTACCGTTTGAAGAGGCTACCGGCCGACTAAAACTCCTCTATGACAAATACATGCGGGCCAACGAAACGGTACATATTTTATCCAGGTCATGGGAATGTT
>CAYUOY010000124.1:0-12137 GCA_964446495.1 uncultured Woeseiaceae bacterium
TCGCGCCCGCTATTTCAGTGGCTGTTTCGATGCGCGGAGTATCCGGTGCGATCTCGACCGCAACGGCCGAGGCTGAGACAGCCGGGATTCGGGCCGGTGGCGGTGCCGATTCCATCGATAACACGGGCGAGATCATTGTCGGTGCAGTAGCCCAGGCGGATGCGATCAACATTACTGTCGCACCTACTGGCGTCGGTATTGCATCGAATTCTGTACTTGACGGCGGTGTCGTTGCGAACAGCCGTGCGATCGGTGTCGATACTGACGGTGGCTTCAGCACCCAATCCATAGATCTGGCACGCGCCGCCGATCAGCTTGGCGTGACCATCAGCACTACAGTCAGCAACATCAAAACCAGTGGCGACGACGTATTAACCAATGATGCACTGGTTCGGGCGAGGGCAACGTCGGTTGTTCCCTCCATTGCTGTTTCCTATTCCGGTTCCGGGGTCGGTGTGGCGGTATCCACGGCGGAGTCAAATGCATACGCCGCCGCGCTGGATACGGGCGGCGGCAATGACCAGATCACGAACAGTGAAGGTGTCTCCGCAGTTGCGACCGGTAATGCGGACACATTGAATGTCGGTTTTGCCAACGCGGGCCTGGCCATTGCGGCTGATGCAGTCTGGAACGGTGGTGCGACGTCAACCGTGGATGCTATCGGCATCAACTCGGATGGCGAATATGCGTCGCAAATCGAAACGACAACATTGGAAACCCAGTACGCAGTTGAGGGTGCCGCCGCCAGAATCACTCACGAGACGACCACAGTAATGGCGGCCGGCGCCGACATCATTACCAACGACGGTTTCGTCACGGCGGTTGCGACCGCAGTTTCCCCATCCATAGGCGTTGCGGTATCGCCTGCTGGCGTTTCACTGGTGGTGACGACCGCGACATCGGATGCGAATGCCGTTTCGATTGATGCCGGTGCGGGCGCTGACGAGATAAGCAATACGGCAGAACTGGTCGCGACATCCACTGCAAACGCCGACGTCGTTAGCCTCAGCTATGCGACTGGCCTCGCCGTCGCTGGTGATGCGGTCTGGGACGGCGGCGTCACCGCCAACTCGAATGCGAGCGGCATCAAGGCGCACGGCATTCTTTCAAGGACGGAAACACTAACGCTATCAACCTTCGATGGTGATGAGCTGGTGGCAACCAGCAGTGAAACCATAGACGATGATTCTGATGACAAGGTGACCAACAGCGGCGTCATCAATGCGACCTCGAACGCGGCTACCATCGACCTCAATGGTGCAATCGCGCCGTACGGTGTGGCTGTTGGGGTATCAACGGCACAAGCCAATTCCACGGCCTTCGGTATTGAAACCGGCGCAGGTGCCGACACCGTAACGAATTCCAATTCGATCAATGCGTTCTCAAATGCCGATGCCATCGCGATCAACATCACCGGCACCGGTGGCGGTGTTGTCTTGTCGGGTGACGCCGTCTGGGCGGGCGGCACGACAGCCACCTCGTCTACGGATGCAATTAGTACGCGCGCGGGTGACGACACGATCAATAATAGCGGCTACCTCAATGTAAATTCGATTGCAGTGGGTGGATCCGGCTCCGGATCGCTCGCGATCTATGGCGTCGCCGGCGGCAGCGCGACGAGCACGGCGACCTCGGATGGCACGGGAATAGATGCCGGTGCCGGAGCGGACGACATTACCAACAGCAATACGATTGATGTCGAGTCGGTCGCGAATGCAGATTCACTCGCCGTAACGCTCAACTGGTTCGGCGTTTCGGCCTCCGCTCCGGACACGTGGGACGGCGGCACAAGCAGTAACGCGACAGCGCAGGGTATCGAAGCTGGCGCTGACAATGACACGGTTACCAACAACGGACTGGTAGACATTCGTGCCACCTCCGTTGCTGTCGCTGCATCTGTTCCGGCCACTTTCGGTGGCGTCGCAGGCGCAATTACGACCTCGACGGCCGAGTCCGATGTAGAAGGGATAGACGGCGGGGAGGGCGACGACACCCTGATCAATAACAGCAATGTTCTTGCTTTCGCAGATTCCACAGCGGTTGCCGCGACCGTTTCTATTGGCGTTTTTGGTGTTGCGTTGGCCGCCGACGCAACCTGGGAGGGTGGCACGGTTGCCAATGCACTGTCGGACGGCATTGCCGGCGGGGCGGGCAACGATATAATCACCAATAATTCACTGGTCGATACCGACGCACGTGCACGAGCCAACTCGATTCAGGTCGCTGCGACCGGCATCGGTATTTCCATAGCGAATTCCGCCTCAAATGCGATGGCTCGGTCGAATGCGCTCGAAGGGGGTGCCGGCAACGACACCATCACCAACCTGGCTGACATTTCGTCGGATGCTGTCGCGCATGCGACCAGCGTCGGCGTCAGTGTGACGGGCGGTGGAGCCACTGCAAGCATCGACTCCGGTTGGGATAATGGGACCGTGTCAAATGCTATCGCGCGGGGGATTGCAGGGGGTGCCGGAAACGATGTGCTGGACAATAGCGCCCGGATTGGCGTCAACGCAGAGTCCGATGCCGACTCCGCCCAGGTCGCTGCGACCGGGGTCCTGATTGCTGTCGCATCGGCGTCGTCAACAGCGGAATCCACTGGCACCGGTATTGCCGGCGGCGATGGTCTCAATACCATGACCAACAGCGGCGAAATCGATGTGGTGTCCGACGCTGATGCACAGTCAACGGCCATCGCTTACACCGTTGTCACCGGTGCCAGCGGTACGGACCCGTTCATCGAGAATGTGACGTCCGCGAATGCAAATGCAAATGGCATCACGGGAGGCGCCAATGTCGATACCATCACTACGGAGGATTCGTCGACCATTACCCTGACCGCAAATGCGCTGGCCCGGGACAATGATGTCGCGGGTGTTTTCCTGCTGGGCTTTAGCTCCGCCGACGCGCGTTCGATAGCCGAGTCTTTCGCAACCGGCGTGAACGGTGGAGCCGGCGACGACGTGATCGACTTGAGTGGCACTATCGATGCAACAGCAACGTCTGAAGCAAACAGCAGAGCCATCGCATTCAATACTTCAATCGGTAACTCACTGCAGGCAGGAACATCATCCGAGGCCACTGCGACCGGTGTGGCCGGAGGCGATGGTAATGACACAATCACCAACAATGCAGCCGTCACGGTTTCTGGCACGGCCACAAACCTGGGTCGTACGGTCGGCATCACTGTGGCGGGTGGCACTGTCGGGCTTGCCGAGTCGGAAGCAACAACGATTTTGCAGGGCATAGATCTCGGCGATGGCGACAACAGCCTGGAAAATGACGGCGATGTGACGGCGACTTCGACAACCAATGTTACGGCACGGAGTTTTGGTCTCGCCGGGATTGGATTTGCCGGTACCAATGCACAAGCCGATTCGACCTCGAATGCGTTCGGCGTGACCGCGGGCGATGGCGCGGACTCAATTTCCAATACCGCTAACATCGTCGCGATGAGCACGTCAAATTCCGATGCAAATAGTGTCAGTTTCAACCTGGTTGGAGCAGGGATCTCGAATAACGTTATTACTTCCACAAGTAACGCCACGGGAATGTCCACGAATGCCGGTATCGACACCATCGACAATACGGGAAGCATCGCCGCTAACGCGGCAGCAAATGGGACGATCGCCGGTGGTTTCCAGTTCTCTGTAGCGGGCGCGGGAATTGGCAACGGCCTTGCTACAACCACGAGTAACGCGATTGGTGTCAGCACCGGCGACGATGCTGATGTTGTCACCAATGGGCTGAATGGGTCGATAACCGCAAGCGCGACCTCTACATCGACGACGGCAGGGAGTTTGTCTATTACTGTCGCCGGCTTTGCGGACAATGACCTGACGGGCAACGTGGAAGCAGTGAGTACAGGCCTGGTGCTTGGCGCTGGTGACGACACAGTAATAAATGATGGCTCAATCGACGTTGAGTCACGCACCGACAGCACGGTTTCGGCAGGAAACATTACCATCGCTGGAGACGGCGGCGCAGTTGTCGGTTCTGACGCGACGACCCGGGCTACCGGTATTGACAGTGGAGATGGTGAGGACGACATCATCAACAACGGTGACATCGAAGTGGGTGTCACGGATGCTGAAAATCTGGCGGATGACTGGATGGCAGTTCTTGAAATCGGTTCAAGTTCTTTTACCGGCGCAGGTGTTGCCGGTTCGAACTCCACGGCTATCGCAACGACCGAATCCATGGGTATCGATGGAGGTGCTGCCAATGATCGGATCAGCAATATCGGCAACCTGAGCGTATTCGCCAATTCGTTCAGCAACTCGACGGCATCGTCGATCAATATTTTCGGCACCGCCGGATCGACAGAAGATGCCGGAGCCAGTTCGCGGGCCTTTGGCATTGCGGGCGGCGATGGCATGGACATCATCGATAACAGCGGTGAGTTGCTGGTTAGTGCGCGCACCAAACTGACGCTCGACGGATCTTCGTACCGGCTCGGCGGGGCGGGAACAACCAGCGGTACGCTGGCAGCAAGTACTCGCGTATTCGGTATTGCTGGTGGGGGTGGTGATGACACACTGATGAACAGCGGTTCACTCATTGCTCGCGGCGTCTCCGAAATGTCGTCAACGGGAAATTCCAATACCACCTTCGGTGGTTCGACTGCAGCCGCAAGTTCAGGCGGAACGACCGGTGTAACCGGAATTTCGGGCGGCGCAGGAAACGACTCGATCCTCAACCTGGGGCCGGGTGCGGTCATGGACATAGAAGCCAACGTGGATGTGACGACGGACTCCAGTTCTTACTCGTTTGTAGGCACTCCGAGCTCTGGTGCTGTTATCACTGGTAACGCCACTGCCGTCGGTGCCAATGGTGGCGACGGGGCGGATTTTATCGACAGCGACGGCTCGGTAACTGTCGCTGCGAATGCCAGCTTGTTGGCAACGGGTGGAGCAAGATCAACCATTGGCGGTGGTGCAACAACCATCGGCGAAGCGACGACAGGTGCGACCGCGACCGGATTTGCGGGCGAGGACGGCGATGACATAATTCGGTCTGCGGGTATTCTCTCGGTGGTGTCAGATTCACGAGCGGCGTCGCAGAATACGGCCGGATCCGGTGCCGATATTATCTCCAGCTCCAGGGCAGAAGCGAAGTCACGGGCGAATTCGACTGCGGCTGGGTTCGCTGGCGGCGTTGGTGCCAATGAACTGGACAATAGCGAAGACACTTTTGTTTCAGCACGCAGTTCGGCGAATGCTGTTGCCTACGCCAACGGTGCAACGGTATCGATTACCGGAACGGCCAGGGCAATTACAACCAGCACCGCCAGTGCGACTGCGACGGGCATGAATGCGGCAGACGGCGATAACACCGTCATCAACAGGGCCGGCCTGACTGTTTCGGCTGACGCGGGAACAACGCAGCCGATCCAGACCACCATCGAAGTGTTGTCCATCGAACAGAATGCCAATCCGGACACCGTGGACCCAACGGAGGCGCCGGATTACGAAGGCGCGGACTTGCCGGTGCTTCCTGACGACACGGAGTATCCGGAGGGTGCCGTGGTTTTCTGGAACGGTGAGCAAGACGCGAGCGGTAATGGCCCCATCGATGATCCGCTGGTCGGTCCATCGGGCGCTCATTATATTGTCGTTCGCACGGAGACGACAGCGAGCGACGGAACGGTGACAGTGGCGTGGGAATGGCAATCTGTTTTGGTGACGGCTTATCAGCGTGACTATTTCGCGGAAGGCCATCCGACGGATGCGGTCGGTCGTGGAAAGGGTGCGAACGGCAATGGTGTCGGCCGCTCGACGGGAACCACGACCGCGGTTGCGAAAGGCATCGAGCTGGGTGACGGCAACAATTACGTGCGCAACGATGGCAATTTAATCGTCACGGCGGACGCCAATAGCGAAGTGACCGCCAGTGCAAGCGGCTCGACAACCGGCAATGCTACCGCAGAAGCGACCGCAAGAGCATCGGCCGATGCCGTTGGAATAGTGCTTGGCGAGGGCAACAATACCGTTGTGAACAACGGCGAGCTGTCGGTGACGGCGATTGCGAGGACGTCAGCGACGGCGATCGCCGCTCCCGGAGCGGGTCTTTGCATTCCCTTGCTTTTTTGGGAGATATGCATCGCACCCGGCAATTCGAGTGCGAGCACTACTGAAACACGAAGCGTAACGGCGGTCGGTATTACGACCGGGGCCGGAAACAACAGCATCATGAATAACGGCAGCATCACAGTCGTTGCCAGGGCCAATAATCCGGGCACTGCAACGGTTGTCGGGGTGCAGACGCAATCTGGCGATGACACGGTTATTAATAACGGCCTGATTTCCGCAACGACAGAAAACCTGGCGGGTGTGGTTCTGAGCTCTGGTATCGGAATTGATACGGGGGCCGGAAACGATACGGTTCAGCTTGGCGACGGGTCGTTGGTTGTTGGCACTGTAAGCCTTGGCGACGATGACGATACGCTGTGGTTGTCCGGCAGCGCTGCAATCGAAAACTACCTCGGCGAATTACTAAATCCTGATGGCGGCGCCGGCAATGATCACCTGGTACTCTCGGGGGATGGTGACTTCTTTGCCGTTCCGGCAAGTTTCGAGCGTGCTACGAAACGCGATGCAGGAACCTTCTGGCTGAATGAGTTGCCGACCGTCAACGCATTGACAATCGATGGCGGGACTCTCGAACTGGGTACAGACTATTCCTTCGCACAGGATGGCATTTTCAATACCTTCATTCACAGCAACGGCGATCGTGGCGAATTGCTCGTGAACGGAGTCGCTACGCTTGATGGGTCGATCGAAGTCGAGCATCGCGGCGATGACTACGTCGACGACGGAACACGATACTCCGTGATTAATTCCACCGACCCATTGCTTGGTGATTTTTCGTCAGTAACATTGCCCGACGCTCTGCCTTTGCTGAGTTTCGCGTTCGAGCGCATGGATAACTCTGTCGATGTCGTCGCCGTTGCGGCATCATTTCAGACCATTGCCGACAGTCCATTGCAGATGGCGGTCGCGAGTAATCTCGATCAGCTTGCTCCACTATCGGCGGACGATTTTCGCGAACAATTTGGCAGCATACAATCCATGGAGTCCGGTTTCGGCTCGGCGCTGGACGGTCTGAGCCCCGACTCAAACCTGGTGCTGACCACGAATACAATCGCGATTGCACATCAGACAACGCAGTTACTGCGCACACACCTCGGCAACGCGAGAGCGGTTCTGCGAGGCACCCGATCAGAAGCTGCCGCCTACAGTCCGGTGGCGCTTTATTACGACGGTGTACAGATGGCGGCGACGGATGCATCGGAATCGAGGGCGTACGCTGGCGGTCCGTCAAACACGTCGAAACGGGTAGCCAGTGAGTCACGTGCGGAGACCTGGCTGATGGCTTTCGGTGGCAGTGGCGATATCGACCTGATCGATGGCTACACGGATTATGATCAGGATATGGCCGGTTTCGCCGCTGGCGCCGACTACCTGTTTGGAAATAACTTCATCGCGGGCTTCTCACTGGATATAGCGGAATCGAAACTCAAGATGCAAAAGGCAGTTGCAAAAACTGACATTGAATCCTGGGGCGGCTCACTTTACGCGACCGCATTTTGGGAAAAGAGCTATGTCGAGGGTGGCATCAGTTTCGGCCGGCAGGACTTTTCAAGTCGACGGGCACTTAGCATTGATGGTGTAACCAGTGATATCGTCTCGAAACACGATGGCAATAGCGCCATGGCATTTCTTGGTGCCGGCAGGGCATTCACGTTCTCTGACTGGACCGTCGAACCGTACGCGACGATGTACTATATCGATGTTTCCGAAGATGGATTCGCTGAGGAAGGTGCTGGCAGCTTGAATCAGCTGGTATTAGAGAAATCGACCAAGACGTTATTAGGTGAGGTCGGCACGACATTTTCTCTGCTACGCCCGGCCGGCAATGGTTTTCTGGACTGGCACACCACTCTGGCGTACAACCACGATTTTGATATTGATACCTCGAGTATCAGTTATGCGTATGAGGGAGCGCCGACAACATTTTTTAGCATCGCGGGCAGGAACGTGGTCAGTGGTAGCGCGGTAATCGGCACGGGGCTTGCGTACCAGAATGGTCGCAGCATTTTGTCACTGGATTATCGGGGCCAGTTCAATGGCGACTACGAACAGCATATTCTGGGGGCACGGCTGGTTTATGTGTTCCGTTAATCGCGCCGTAGCTTTTCTGGGTGGGAAGACTTGAGTTCTCGCCCGACTGGTTCGAGTTAAATAGCGGGTAGTACCGATTAACTATACGCGGTAACCCTGCGCTTCTGTTGATTGCCCAACTCGGTGAATCCGTGGAATACGCCCGAAACAGTCTGAAAACTGATCCTGAATAGTCGCCGTTGCATGTTCAGCGATGCCAGGCTCGGTCAGGACAATGGCGTTGCCACCAAAACCAGCGCCCGTCAGCCTCGCACCCAGCACGCCGTTCACCTTGTTGGCTATCTCCGTAATAAAATCGAGCTCACGGACGCTGACTTCAAACTCGCTACGCAGACTTTCATGACTCTCATTCATCAACTCTCCGAAACTCTCATAGTTTCGAGTCTCAATGGCGCGGCGTCCCTCGACAACGCGTTGATTTTCCGACACTACGTGCCGGATACGTCGAAGCAACATACGGTCTATGTCGTCAGCGGCACCGTCTAACATGTCGCTTGAAACACCGCGAAGGTCGTTAACGGGGATGCCCAATTCTCTTAACGCCTCTACGGCTCGCCCACACTCGACGCTGCGCGCATTGTACTCCGACTCATGAAGGGATCGCGGAACACCGGAGTCGACGATCAGGAGTTCATGCAGATTTTGTTCCATTGGCACTCGCGTCCACTCAAGAGTTGCGCAATCGATAAAAATGGCACTGTTGGCCTTGCCAAGACGTACAGCCATTTGATCCATAATCCCGCACATTACGGCCGCAAAACGATGCTCCACCGCCTGGCACATTTTTGCGGTGGCAATTGGATCCATCGACCAGTTTGTCGCCGATTGGATGGCCATTGCTGTGGCGGTCGTCAACGCTGCAGACGAGCTGACGCCGCCGCCGATTGGTATATTCCCGTAGATAACAACGTCAAACCCGGAGAAATCACAGCCATTCTCCAAACTCAAAAAAGCCACGCCTGCGACGTACCGCGCCCACAAGGGCAACTCCGAAAACTTCGTGTCGGCCAGGGAAAAGCTGCTGGTGTCGTTGAACGCATCTGCGTACAACGACATACCCGGTTGAGTTCTGGCGCGCACTACCACGGCAATACCAAGATCAATGGTCATGGGCAGCACAAACCCATTATTGATATCCGTATATTCACCAATAAGATTTATGCGACCTGGCGCCCACCCGACGTGTGTGTCCCTGGCATCTCCAAATTGAACGCGGAAAATGTCTATCGCCGTGTCAATGATCGCTGTCATGTGGTGCCTGAGGCAGACTTTGTCCCGACGGCTGGCTGTTTTTCAGCGGCGAGCACTTGCAGCTTTTTTGCGGCCGCCTCCGGGGTTAGATCGCGCTGTGCCTCCGACAACATTTCGTACCCGACCATGAATTTCTTAACCCCCGCTGATCGCAACAAAGGCGGATAAAAATGCATATGCATCGTAAACGAGTCGTCATAGTTACCGTTTGCCGGTGCCTGGTGAATTCCACTCGAGTAGGGAAATGAAACGCCAAACAATCTGTCGTAGAGAATAGACAGACGCCGAATGGTATCGGCGAATGAGCGCAGCTCACCAGATGACAGCTCTGTCAACCTCGCCATTTGTCGGCGCGGGCAAATCAACGTTTCGAACGGCCAGCTCGCCCAGTAAGGGACGACGACCACGAAGTCGTCGTTTTCAAAAACAATGCGCTGCGCCCTCTCGCACTCCTCATTGACGTAGTCGGTTAACAGCACTCGACCGTATTCGGCCCGGTATTCTTGAGAATTCTGTAACTCGCGAGCCAGTTCCGTTGGTACTGAACGCTGCGCCCAGATTTGGCAATGGGGGTGCGGCTGAGAACAGCCCATGACCTCGCCTTTGTTCTCGAAGATCTGAATGGATCCATCTGGAAACAGCTCGCCGAGCTCCTGGCTTTCCTGCGCCCAACTTGTTACCAACCCGGTTACCTCATCTGCATTGAGGTGAGAAAGTGTCCGACTATGGTGTGGCGAAAAACACATCACACGACATACGCCATTCTCAGACACTTGTTCAAATAAAGGGTGAGTATCAGGTGCAAGTTCGTCAGTTGACAATTGCAATGCCGGAAAATCGTTGTTGAATACGTAGACGCCCTGATAATCTGGATTGACGGTTCCATCGGCACGGCCATTGCCTGCGCACAAATAGCAATTGGCATCATGTGCGACGCCCGGATTGTGGCTCAAAGAACCGTCAAGCTCCTCGCCCTGCCACGGTCGGTCAAACCGGTACGGGCTGACAAGCAACCAATCGCCGGTTAACGCATTTCGCCGCCGGTGGCTTTGTCGGGTAGGCGTCAATTCAGTACCCATTTCTTTGTATTCTCGGCATATTCATTGTTACTCTGTACTCTGCAGCTTGGGATACCGCGTCAGCATATCGGTCGCTTCACCGAATTTCACGCCTCAAGAGGTTCTTTGTTGGGATCTCCGCGCTCTGTTGCTGGATATACAGTCAATTTCCTTAAGCCGATTCCCGTTTTCGAATAAGTCAGTGAGATTAAGAACGAGGACGCAATCCCGCCCACACAAAAAACAGCCCAAGGTAAATATTCAAGTGTCGGCACGCCAAGTGTTGTCGCCATGAACAGTCCAGAGACCGTCCAGGGCAGTAGTGGATCAACCATCGTGATGGAGTCCCCTAAGGTCCGCGAGAGGTTTTCCGGTTCCAGGCCTTGCTTTTCGTAGGCGTCTTGAAACAATCCGCCAACAACAAGAGCAGCAACACCACCGTGACTCGTCAAACCTATGAGTGTTGCGCCCGAGGCCATCGTTGCACTAACCAGTCCAAAAACCGACCGAGCGCGTTTTAGCATTTCCTCAAGCAATCGGTTCAAGGCACCTGACACTTCCATGGCCCCGGCGAGAACGAAGGCGACGCAAATAAGAACGATGGTGTTCGCCATTGAGTACGCCCCACCGCGGTTTAGCAATGACGCTAGTGCATCGCTTGTGACGACCAGGCCACTTTGTGATCGCGCAATCATGTCTGTATTGAAACCACCAATGCCAGACAACAAGGCGTCATGAACGGTGAAGCCATGTAGCATTGTACCGACGATCAGTGCTACCACTGACGAGGCCAGCATGGCCAATGCAGCCGGATATTTCTTGAAGGTGCCAATGATAACAACCAGTGCTGGCAGAAAGCACAACCAGCTGATTTGATAGCTCTGCTCAATTTGTTGCAGTAATGAATTGTTGCCGTTCGATAGAGGTTCGGGGGCATAACTGCCCATTGCGCCAGCCAGGAAAAAGACGATTAGCGCCACGACGAACGCCGGTATGGCGGTGTATAAGGAGCTGCGAATGTGATCGTACAAATTCGCTTTTGCAGCGAGCGCGCAGAGGTTGGTCTGATCGGACAGCGGCGATAACTTGTCACCAAAATACGCGCCCGATATAACGGCACCGGCAGTGGCGGGAAGGGGCGCGCCCATGCTCGCCGCCACACCCATGAGTGCTACACCGATCGTGCCGGCGGCTGCCCAGGACGAGCCGGTCAATGACATGAGGCCAGTCGCGAGGAATGCTGTTAGGACGATGTAGTTCGGGTTAATCCACTTGATTCCGTAGTACACCAGCATCGGGATCGTGCCGCTTAACATCCATGTACCGATTAACATGCCAATTGTCAGGAGAATGAGTATTGCGGGTAACACACCGGCCAGTTTCTTGCCGGTTGCCCGTTGAATGGCATCCCAATCATGACCGTGCCTGACGGCGACCAGACCCGCAACAGTCGAGGCGATTAACAACACGACGATGAGAATCTCGCCGCCAATTGGGATAAACATGCCGCCAACGGCCATGCAGACGAACATTGTTGCCAGGGGCAGCATCGCCTCACCTAACGAAACGGGAGTTTTCATTGACTCTTCCTGATTAACCATGTCAATCCTGGTGCGTTTGCGTTTGCGTTTGCGTTTGCGTTTGC
>CAYUOY010000125.1:0-12054 GCA_964446495.1 uncultured Woeseiaceae bacterium
ACAACATGCGATTGTAAACCAGCCCGCGTAGTATAATTTCTGGCGCCACGCTGGTCGGCGATTTCGCCGATCTATCTCGGCATCAGTCTGTTTTTTGGCGGTGCGGCATTGTTCATGCTTAGCGTTGCCTTGAAGAAGGCGAAACTACGTTGATATCACGCCATTGGAGTCGGATGCCATGAAGCCTGCAGTGCCCGAACTCGACAGCAACACGCTGGCTTTGGATCGGACGGTGCTCGCCAACGAAAGGACTTACCAGGCGTGGCTTCGAACGGGCCTGGCGGCTCTCGCTGCCGGGCTGGGCCTTGCCAAATTCCTGAGAGGTACGATCCCGTCACCAATACTCCTGACGCTCGCAACGGTGCTGATCCTGTTCAGTGCGGTAGCCTTTCTGTCAGCGGCCTGGCGGTACAGCCATTTGCATGTACGGATGGTGCACCTTGATATCGATGCGATGCCCGCGTGGATGCTTAAGGTAATCAGTTTTGTACTGGCAGGATGTTCGCTGCTCGCACTGTATGGCTTGTTACTATCGTCGATGCGTTGAGAGAGTATGCCGCTTGTCGAGATCGATCATCCCGAGGGCAATCCGAGCGTGAAAACGAGTAGACAAAGCAGCGCAAGAAACCCGAACGCCACCAGCCGCCGGAATCGTCGGGGAAGGTCCCGGGACGACCACGCGACGAGGAACGCCACAACGCACTGCAACATGTAGTACAAACCGAATGCGCGTGAGGCGTAGCTGATGATGCCGTTGACATTGGTTTCCCAGGTCAGCACCACGGTGACGAACAGAATGAGCAAATAGGCATAACGCACCGGGAGTTTTCGCTGCGTGATCTCCTCCAGGAGTCCACCGGCGCCGGCGGAATCGGCCACCGCCGCGCTGAATTGACTGCCAATCGCCACGACGGAAAGCAACACCGGAAGCACGACCGCAACGGGCGCCACCATGCTGATGATCGCCGTCACGTCGGCTCCGAGACCGTCGTGGAAGAGTACTGTCGCCAGACTGATGAACAGCAGATAGATTGCGGCCGACAAAAGCTGTGCCGCACGCATCGTGACGATCCGCTGCTCCGCAGGATGCTCATCGCCGAGATAGCGGGAGGTCTCGAAGCCCTGCACCACGATCATCAGGCCCAGCAGAACCCGTATATCCTGAAAGTCGATCACAGACGAAATCGCCGGGAGCATCCAGTCGCCGCCGATCCACAGATTCACATTGTAAACCGCCAGTCCAATCAGCAGTGCTCCGATCATGCCCAGGTTTAACGCGACCACATATTTTTCGAGACGCTCAAGAGTTCCCAGACCGCGCCACATGCCGACGATACCGATGATCAACAGGAGTCCGGTTGTAATCGAGCGTGCGGCAAACTGGCTCTCGATTGCAGCCGCATGCAGCAGGAATGCCGCTAGCAGCTGAAGGTAGTAGGTGACCGAAATAAAGTATGCGCCGGCCAGTACGAATCGAGAGAGAAAGGCGGCTGATTGAGCAGCGCCGCGGGTGTCGTTCTCGATCGGTTCGAAGTGGCGAATGTTGAAGCGAATTGCTCCGCCTACCGCATAGGCCAACACCAATAGCACGGCCATGTAAACGACGGCCAGGTTGCCGGCGATGCCCGCGAGCAGCGGCGCGCTGACCAGGAAGCCGCTGCCCATGATCGAAGCTAGCGGTGTCACTGTCGCTTTCCAGTTCGACGAACCTTTCAGGCGTTTAGAGAACGCCAGATAGGCCGCCATAAGCGTTGCCGCCACAAGGATGACGAGATTCAGCATGAGTGACCGGCAGCCTGTCGAAACGCAGTGATCGAAGGAAAACGAATCTACAGCAAATCACCTGCCTTGACTAAGCAAACGAAGTCTTGAAAAACTTGCGGCGAATTTTTCGGTTTTCTCGGGCCGTGCTCTACACTAACCCGCGATTGGACCATGAACTACCGATATCTGATCCCGGTTCACGCCAATGCCTCCCTGATCAGGGAGGCATATTTCCTGCGTCGCTGACTCTTTGTCAGAAACCCGCAACCAACATCAGCCACAACTTGGTGGTATCCGTTTGGCTGTCAGTATCGGTCTTGAAAAACGCCGCCTTCAACAACAAGCTATAACGATCGGTGAGTTTCCGTCCGGCGGATAAATCGAGCTCGGTACCGAAGTCCTCACTTCCGGACTCCGCGGAAAAGTCATGATAAATCGCTTGCAATTGCCACTTATTGATACCGTATTTCGCCTTGACGTAAACGTCATTGATACCTGCAGAGGGCGTAGTAAGGAATTTGTCGGCCCAGCCCTGAAAAGCGTGCAGCGTCGCAAGTGGTGTACGGAACGACTTACCGGCGTCGTTGCTGTCGCCTCCCAGCGATTCCAGGCCAAGTCCCAGCGTCAGTCCGTTCGACAGCTTCCAGTCGACGTCGAGACGAATATAGGCGGCGTTGTAACTCACCGGCGCATTGCCGGCATCAGACTGCGTTGCCAGTTCGACGATATACGAAAGACTGCTGTCGGACAGCGCGGTCTTGCCAGCGAGACGGGCACCGTATGTCGCGGTCGAAAAAGTCGGTGCATCTTCATTGTCGATGTAATAAGCATACGGTGTGACCGACCAGTCATCAGTCAGCGTTATCTTGGCGTTCAACAGATGCGCATCGACATTGTGATTGCCAGCATCGACGGTTCCACCAAAAATACGATTAACATTGCCGACGTAACTGTAAAAAAACTTCGTATTCGACCAGCCTCCATAGGTAATACTGGCGGCATCAAAGGTCTGCTCGTTTTGCCGCCAGCCCACACCACCAACGAATCGCTCGTTGTCCAGCAATATCCTCTGCCGCCCGAAGCGCAAAGTCGCATCCTTCGATGGTTTGTAGTCAAAGTACAACTGGTTCAAGTCCGTCCCTTTCGGGTCGGCTACAACCGGATACTGATTTCGGTTGTCACTGCTGGTGCCCGCGCCACTATTGAAGTTGTTCACCAGCACTTCACCGACGTAGTCCATCTCCACGAATGCGGACCAGTTCGACCACTGCCCCGTTCGATAATTGAGCCGAATCCGCAACGTCGAGGCGTTGGCGTTCTCATCAAATCCATCCTGATCCACAAACTCATAGCGATACCGCAATGGGATGTGTGCTTCTCCGGTTGTCAGCGCATCGACCAGCGATTGTTTGGCCTCGGCCTCGGCCTCGTCATCGGCCAGCGCCGTGAGTGGTGATCCGCTCACGGCAACTGACGCTATGGCGAGCAGCCATTTTCCAAGCGTGTTCATCTTCATTACTCCATGACTGCCCTGAGGTCAGTAGACATCGTTAACCGTGTTGTAAATGTTGAATTTACCGGTTGGTGTAACGATCTCCGGACCCTTGATGACATGCTTGAGTGTGCGCGTCTTGTCATCAACGATCACGATGGCAGATTCCTGCTCCTTGCCGCTCCAGACGGAGAACCAGACTTCATCACCCGCCTGGTTGTACTCGGGATGTACGACACGCTTCGGCCCCTCGCCCAATTCCGCCCATTCGGCAATCGGCAATACTTCGAATCCGGCATCCAGATTTTCGATGTCGAATACCGCGATGCTCTGACTGAATTTCTCATCAGGATTCAGCGGTGCATCAACCCACAGGTTTTGTGATTTGGGGTGTGACTTGACAAACAATGAGCCACCGCCCATGCCCTGCAGGGTTCGCACAACTTTCCAGGCATTGTCAGGATTGCCCTCGGGATCGGTTCCGATAAAGGTAATGTCGGCATTACCCAGCGCGCTGGTAATCCATACCGGTCCGAATTCCGGATCGAGGATATTGGCGCCGCGTCCCGGATGTGGAATCTTCTCCACATCAATCAAAGCCTCCAGCTTGCGCTCTTTCGAGTCGATGACCGCAATTTTGTTGGATTGATTGGCCGCCGTCAGGAAGTAGCGCTTGGTTCTGTCCCAGCCACCATCATGAAGGAACTTCGCCGCCTCGATATCGGTCACCGTGAGGTTGTCAACGTCCTCATAATTGACCAGCAACACATGCCCGGTCTCTTTGACGTTGACGATAAACTCGGGGTGCTCATGAGAAGAAACGATCGCCGCAACTCGCGGTTCCGGATGATACTCCTGCGTATCCACCGTCATGCCACGCGTGGATACGATTTTCATTGGCTCCAGCGTGTCCCCGTCCATGATCACATACTGTGGTGGCCAGTAGGCGCCAGCGATGGCTAACTTGTCCTCGTAGCCGGGATACTTTGAGGTATCGACGGAACGGGCCTCGAGTCCGATTTTGATCTCTGACACAATTTGCGGTGGATCCATCCACAGATCGATCATGTCGATCTTGGCGTCGCGCCCGATCGTAAATACATAACGACCAGATGCTGACGGCCGTGAAATGTGGACCGCATAGCCGGTTGTCAGAATAGTCACGATATCTTTGGTGTCGCCGTCGATTATCGCAACCTGTCCCGCATCCCGGAGCGTCACCGCGAAGAAGTTATCCGTGTTCAGATCATGCTGCGGTTCGGTTGGCCTATCCTCCGGTGCGACCATCAGTTTCCAGCTGGCCCGCATTTCAGCCATGCCGAATTCCGGCGGTGACGGTGGTTCCTGTTGCAGGAAACGGGCGAGAATATCGATCACTTCGTCGGAAAGCTCACCCGAACTGCCCCAGTTGGGCATTCCGGCCGGCGAGCCATAAGTAATCATAGCCTTCAAATAGTCCGTGCCCTTTTCCAAAGTAATGTCCGGCGTCAGTGGTTTACCGGTTGCGCCTTTGCGCAATACGCCATGGCAGCCCGCACAGCGCTGGAAGTAGACCTCTGTCGCCGTTTGATACTCCTCGGCAGACAGTACCGGTCCACCTGCACCCATCATCTGGCGAGCATCCTCCGGAGAAATCGCCAATGGTGCACCGCTATAACGCATCTCAGCTTCGGAGGCGCCGGTATGCCGCTCTCCCGCAGCCCGGTCGCCATGCCCCAGTTCTTCACGCAAGGCAGCTACTTCCTCAACACTAACCGTTGAACCCGTATTACCCCACGAGGTAAATACATAACTCAACGCAGCGGCAAGGTCTTCATCAGTCAGGTAGCCCATACTCGGCATCACGCCGTTATAATCGTTGCCGTTGACCGTTATCGGACCCGAGAGTCCGAACAACGCAGCGGACAACACGGCTTTTCGATCACCCTTGAGAAAGTCAGATCCTGCGAGCGGTGGAAAGGCTCCGGCCAGACCGACACCGGTTGGCTGATGACAGGCCGCACAATTGCCCAGGAATACTTGCTCGCCCTTGGCGAGTAGGTCACCAACGTCGCCCTGTGCGACTTCAGCCGTATGCACAGCAGTATCCGATGTCGCTTCTTGTACCGAACTCTCGTTATCGGCTGACGAACAGGCATTCATAAAAAATGCCCCGAATGCCACCAGCAATACCAAGAATTGTTTTCTTGCCATGAATTTCATAGCTAAAGCTCCTTCCGTTCGATTGAAGATCATTGTTTTCTACCAGTTCATATCCAGACCGACCGTCAGACTTCTGCCGGGCCGGGAAAGATTCGGAATCATGGGGTCATCGGGTGACAGGCCACCCACATCAGACCAGACCCAATAGGTGCGATCGGTCACATTGAGCACGCCGGCCCGCAATACCATTCGATCGCTTAGTCTTTGGCTGAGGAAGAGATCGACGAGAGCGTATCCCGCCGGCTTGAACAACTCACCGCGACTTTCATCACGATCGGACCAACTCTCGGTCAGCGTCGACTTCAATCGAAGCTGCCGCTTGCCGTCCTCCGAAGACCAGTTAAGGCCGATTACCGCCTGACCAGGCCCGACGGAATTCAGCGCTTCTCCATTGTCGCGATTTTCACCTCGCGCCAGGTAGACCGAACCGTCGATGGCATAGTTCTCGAGCGCACCGGACAAGCGCATATACCAGCCGGCTTCTATGCCCTCGATTAACGTCTCATTGATATTCTGTGACTGGAACAGGATACGACCGCTGACCGGGTCGGCACCAAGGCGTACCTTGGTCTCTATGAAGTCCTCATATTTTGTTCGAAATACGGATAATCGCGCGCTGTTGTACAGCCCCTGCCAGCGCACGCCGAGGTCAATGCCATTGGACGTCTCGGAGCGGAGGTCCGGATTTGGAACCGCGCGAATATTGAACAACGGCAATTCGAGGCCGATGTTGGCGTCTTCATAGGGTGGTGCGCGAAAGCCGTGCGCGTACTGCGCGTAGATATCTGTTTGTGGCGTCAAGCGATAGATCAAACCAAGCTTCGGCGACAGGTCGGATTCAGTAATGGACACAACCTCCGAAAAAGGAAAGTCTTCCTGATAGACCGGATCATTTGAAGGGTCGAGTCGATATTGATCGGCACGTAACGCGCCGATGACAGTCCAGTTACTGATGGTGATGGCATCCTCGACGTAGGCGCCCCATTCCCGACTCCTGCTGATCGGAAAATCACGTAGTGGAAATTCTTCGCCCAGAATTACGTTCGTTTGGGCTCCGGTCTCAAGGTCGGTTTCGAGTCCGTCGCGAATCTCTTCCGTACGTCGCTCACGATACTCGATACCGAATCCAAGCTTGTGAGAAACATTGAGACCTTGCAGGTTCTTTTGCAGATTCAGTTCAATACCCTGAATCTCCTGTTCGAAACCGAAGAACCGATCAATGGCCACCGGTCGCCGTGCCCGGCCACGTTCATCGTAGGTATTTTGTTCGATATCGGCGATTTCGTAGAAGCCTCTCAGGACACCGGAATCTACCCAGTCACCCGGCGCCCCAAATTCATAGGCCAGGCTCAGAATATTCATTTGGTATTCATCGTCGCCTTCGAGCGCCGTCGTGCTACGAAAACGACCGCTGCCCAGCATGGAGTTCAGGTCGGACTGAACCTCGGAATTCTGGTGCATGATGGTCGCCCGCCATGTGTGCCCAAGTGCGTCGTCAGCGACGAATTTCACCAGGGCGGAGCGCCGGCGGTAGTCGCGCAGGTCCGTATTGTCACTGAGGGCGGCCGCGTCAAATTCACTGCCGGCCCGAAGACTGGCGCCGAACAACAAGCCTTTCGATTCATCCCCAATCGCAACCATGCCGGTACCATGCAGGCTGGAATCTGCACCACGCCAATCGGTCACCAGGTTGCCACCGCTGCCGCGACGGCCGAGCAGATCCACGGGGTCGGGTGTCCTTACTGCCACCACGCCACCAATCGCGGCACTCCCGTAGAGAGCGGATGCCGGGCCGTGCAAGACTTCAAGCCGTTGAATGAAGCCGGCGTTGATGAAATCGCGAGTGGCGTTTGAGAAACTGCCAATATCGAATTGATCACTGAGGGGTACTCCATCAATGAGCAAAGCCACCCGGTTTCCGCCAATACCGCGAATATTGATCCCTTCAGCGCCAAAGCGAGAACCCGAGTTTTCGATATCGATACCCGGCGCATAGCGAAAGACATCGGATATTGAGTTCGCCATTTCGGCACTTAGCGTCTCGCGCGAAAAGATGGTCACATTGGCCGCAATTTCCCGTACGGAGCGCTTGCCCTTGTGCGCCACCACCACAATTTGCTCAATAGCAGCATCTTCCGGAATCGGCTCCTGGACTGACTCCGCGGTTTCCGGCGTTGCAGACCATGCCACTATCGGTAGCACGAGCACGGCACCGGCGAAGGTACAGACCTGTCGCACATACTTGACTGTTCGGAACATTGGCTATTGAATTCTCTATTGACTATCGCCAAGGGACTTTGCCAAATCCGGGCGCGTAAACAATAGGTACGATCACCTACAGGGCACCGGCAAACCGAGGCAATTAGCCATGTACAACGCACTCAAATGGGTCCATGTGGGCGCCGCATTTCTGACCATCGGCGGCTTCCTGCTGCGCGGCTACTGGATGATGCTCGATTCACCAAAGCTGCAACAGCGTTGGGTGCGTGTCCTGCCACACATACTCGACACTGTTCTCTTGCTGGCCGGTATCAGCCTCGTTGTGACGCTCAATTTGCAGGTCATGCGGAACCCATGGCTGCTAGTGAAAATCTCGGCATTGATTGCCTACATCCTGCTCGGCACCATCGCATTGAAACGCGGCAAAACCCGAACGATCAGAACAACCGCCCTGGTGCTGGCCGTGATGACATTCGCCTACATCGTCGGTGTCGCACTGACCAAATCAACGCTCAGTTGGCTGGCCTATTAGTCGCTGTCGATTTTCCCACTGGCAACGGCCTTATGCGCCAGTTCGAGCAACAGGTCCGTATTGACTGGCTTGCTCATCAGCACACTGTTTCCAAGGGAACGCGCATCGTCCACCACCTTTGATGTGTCGCCGCTCACAATGAAAGCCGGGATGTCCCGACCGAATTCCTTGCGAATACCGTTGACGGCATCGACGCCGGTAGAGCCATCAAGCAGATGAAAATCGGAAATTATCAGCGCCGGGGGATGGTCGAGGTACTGCACCACCGCCCGGGCTTCCGGTGCCGACGCCGCCGTGGCAACCCGGTAACCCTCCGCCTCAAGAAGCAAACCCCACGCGTTGGCCACTTTTACATCATCCTCAATAAGAATGACTGTGCCACTGACGTCAGGACGCACCACCGTATCCGTAGAGTCCACGTCATCAGCACGCCTCGCGCTATGATCGCTAACAACCGGTACATGCACGCAAAATCGAGACCCGCGACCAGGTTCCGACTCCACCGTTACTTTGTGATCGAGCAAATCGGCAAGACGCCGCACGATAGCAAGGCCGAGACCGAAGCCCTCTTTGTCTGAGCCCGGTGTCATGCAACGGTGAAACTCCTGAAATATCGCCTCCAGTTGATCCCCCGCAATGCCGATTCCGGTGTCACTGACAGCGATGCTCAGAATGCCGTCAGACTCGTTGCACGAAAGCGTGACCGTTCCTTTGTCGGTGTAACGAATGGCGTTCGACACCAGGTTCTGGAGTATCTCAGCCAGCAGACTTGGATCGCTACGGACGATCGTCGGGCTATCCTCGAATAGAAACTGCAGCCCTTTGTGCCGTGCCTGGCGAGCAAACTCTGCCGAGAATCGGCCAAACAGGCGCTCTATCGAGAATTCCTCAATCTCCGGTTCAATCGCGCCGGCATCCAGCCTGCTGATGTCGAGCAGCGAATTGAGGAGGTTGGTCATCGCGTCCAGCGATTGCTGCTGGCTTTCCACCATCTCTATCGCCAACGGGTCCTTGACAGTGCGCCGCAGCGCCCCGTGCAGCAGGGTCAATGCTTGAACGGGTTGCCTGAGATCATGACTCGCGGCCGCCAGGAACGCCGTGTTCGCCTTGTTGGCACGCTCGGCGGCCCGCCGGGCGGCGATCAACTCCGCCTCCATCGCCTTACGTTCGGTCACGTCACGAATCACACTGGAGATGAAAACACCGCCAGGCTGCTCAACGGGACTAAGACTAATCTCGACTGGAAATTCGCGTCCATCTTTGCGCCGCCCGGCGAGTTCCATTCCCGCGCCCATTGGCCGGACATGAGGATTGCCAAAATAGCCATCGCGTTGTGCGATATGTTGCTCTTTGTATTGGCTCGGCAGCAGCATCTCAATCTCATTGCCGATCAGTTCTTCACGCTGGTAACCAAACATCTTCTCAGCCTGATTATTGACGATGATCATTTTCGCCTTGTGGTCGACAATAACCATCGCGTCCGGCGCCGATTCGAGCAGGTTCCGGAAGTACGCTTCTGATGTGTCGCTTCTTGTTGGCATAGATTTAGTTTATTGATACGACAAGGAAGGGTTCAACCCTGAGGGAAACCCACCGGGAGTACTGTATATGGAACCGTTTGACGACGCTAACGGTAATACGAGAAACTACTTAGGCCGCTCGGGTCCGACCGATTCTCAATTAGAAAACATTGCCTCAATCGTCAATCCGATTCTGCTACGTTCTACATCCCGTAGTTCGACCTCGTCGAGTCGAGCAAGCATGGTTTTCTTCCGAATCATTTCGTGCCTTACTAATTCCTGGATGAACTCAAGGTCTTTGTGTCGCCCCGCCACAAATTTGGAAACCGCCAGGTCGTGCACTTCGAGGCACAAACCGGCTACGCCATTTGTATTCTCATTCTTGACAACAACTAATCGATCTTGCCAACCGCCAGGCAGTGTAGCCGTTTCGGGGCCTACACCTTGAGCGTAGTAGCCGTTTAATTCGTGAAATGAGGAACCCTCACCAATCGCACCGTCTACTCTGTCAGCAAGGTTCGGATGGTTATTCGGATAAACATCGGCTTCCATCGACGCCAACAATCGCATCGGCGCGTTGGGAAATTGGCCAAGTATTGACTGGCTGCCGATGATGACAATCTCATCATCCTGGGCGACATCGCCACTCGCTCGAATGATGTGCTCAAGCTCTGAACGCTGCATAAACTTGCTCTCTTTCATTCTCGTTCAAAACTCCCGCGAATGGGGAAGACGAACGAAGTCGTGTTGCGTCCTCGCTCATACTGGTCACTATCTCAGCGATTGTTAGCCACGGCTTTTCGAGAATCTCCTGCCATTCCACCAAATAGCGCGGTTTAGGTCCGTCGGTTTTAGCGCTCCAACGCGAGAGGTTGGCTTTCGCCTTCTCCAGCAGGCGAGGATCTCGCGATACCTTCTGCACGATCTTGCAATGCATCGCCAGACTCCTGGCGTCGAGAATTCGATGGTCGGAGTAGCGGTTCGCAGGTAACGCATCTACCGGTTCCCAACGACGCACATTTGCCAAACCCGCATCACGTTTACGTTTGCGATAGGCACGCATACGTTCCGCCGCAGACTTGGCATCCGCTCTCTTCGGCCTGCCACGCTTGTTGGGTGTTTTTTTCATACATTTATTGTAACGCGTTACGATAAATGACACAATTCTCTGCGGGCACTGTCTTCGGGAGGCAGGGGCCGGAGAATCAAATCCTCTCACCCCGACCAAATTTCCTTCAAACTTCAATAACTTGCTCGTGGTCTTCCCGACTACTGCCGTTTTGTGTGCCTGATCGTGTGAGAATCGTGTGAGCTGCGACGCGCAAAACGGTGTTTGGTCGCCTTTCACACACTTTCTCAGCAGCTTCGATCAAACGAGCGACATCAGGTGCCGAGTAATGCGTCGTGATCCGCTCGGACTTATGCCCCAGTAAATCCTGACGATCCTCAAAACCCACGCCCGCTGCTCGCAGCCTGTGCCCGAAGGTATGACGAAGGTCATGCACTCGAAACCCAGGCAACTTCGCCCGGACTCTCGCCCTCTGCCATGCCGTGTTGAGCATGTTGAACAGATGATGGCCTTTGTAGGTAAAGACGAACTCCGGGTGCTTGCCCCTTCGCTCATCAACTACTCGTTTGGCAATCGAGTTCAACACAACGACACGTTCCTGACTGTTCTTGGTCTGGAACTGATCGTTACTCGGCAACACGAACACACTTTTTTCAAGTTCCGGGAGTTTCACTTCCCAGTTCCATCGAAGCTGACACACTTCCTGTTCTCTGCAGCCCGTGTTGACCTTGTATAAGGCCATGCGCTGCAGGTGCCCAGGTAATTCCTTGAACAAGCGATCCTGTTCCTCCCAGCTCAGTGGATAGGGCTTTCTTGCCGGCCCTTTCTCCATCTCGATCAGCGGTGGGGAGTCAAGCCACGACATGCCATTGTCGTGGCGCCACACTCTCGCAGCGAGATTCAATATCCGCCGAATGCAACTCAACTCCTTGTTGATCGTGCCGGCCGTGACCCCGTCCGCGCGACGGGCCTGCCGATACTGAGCCAGTGTATCGTTGTGAATGCGATCCAGTGCCAGATCGCCGATATGCGGCATGATGCGTTTGAAGGCATACACATCCCGCTCCAGGCTTTTCTTGTGTTGATAGTCGTTGAGATACTTGACTGCTGCCTGCTCAAACGTCCGTGTCGGTCGAATGCCATAGACCACTGCCTGGCGTATCTCATTCATGCGGTGCGCTAGGTAGCGCTCCGCCTCTTCGAGATTATCCGTGCTGCAGCTTTCTGCCAATCGTCCGTATCCCTTGATTTTCTT
>CAYUOY010000126.1:0-11881 GCA_964446495.1 uncultured Woeseiaceae bacterium
GCCTGGTTAAAGCAACGGGTTGGTATGTTGGATTATGGGTCCTGATTCAAATTCACTCGCCGGGATACGACGGCGGTCCAGGTTGTGAAATGAACTTTCCAGGTAACTTCAAGAAGATCGGCGACGCCAGTATCGAGATGCTGGCAAACCTCGTCGGTCAATTGACACCCGGGCACTGGAGCGGTGCTGACACACGGCAAAAACGCTACGAGGTTCACCAGGACACCCAGGCGATCCCGTTGGTTTTCGATGAGGATTTTCGTCATAGCAACCCGACACGACTTCCACCCCTGAAATTATTCGCGCCGGCGTACCATAATATCATGGCGGTTATTGCGAGTTTTTATGAGGCGCCAGCCGAAGAGGCGGCGTTGTGGAACAGTTTCGGGGAAGGCTATTTTATTCGAACTCAGCTGGTGTCACTTCGACCCGGCGGTAAAATCATTGCGCATCAGGATAAGAATTTCTCCCTGGCCCATTCGCACCGCGTACACGTGCCGGTCATTACCAACGACAAAGTGACGTTCACGGTCGGCAATGAGTCCATTAACATGGAGGCAGGTGAGATTATTGAAATCAACAATCGTCGCATGCATTCGGTTTGCAACGATGGCGATGAAAGTCGCGTGCACTTGATTCTTGACTGGGTAAATCCTGCTGATACCTGCTGCTGCAGCGCGAAGACCCATCCGGGCGTACCGTGCAGTCCCGAGGCGTGTTTGGAAACGGATCGATTGAAGATTCCCTGTAATTGTTTTCCCGAAATTCAGTAAAAAAAGGCAAGCAACGGATTATGTTCAGGCAACGACGTATATGAAAAAAGAAGCCGTGGCGGATGGCGGGCTGGTCCGGACCCTTGGTGTCCTGGATCTGGTGTTCCTCAATGTGGCCGCGATTCTCGGCATTCGATACCTGTCAACGGCTGCACAGATGGGCCCGTCAAGCCTGGTATTGTGGCTTCTGGCCGTCGTCATATTCTTTATTCCATCGGGTCTTACCGTGATGGAACTCAGCTCGAGGTTGCCCGGCGAAGGCGGTATCTATCTGTGGAGCAAATCGGCATTCGGAGAAAAACACGGTTTCGTTGCCGGTTGGGCGTACTGGGTCAACAACCTTTTCTTTTTTCCCGGGATTTTGCTGTTCATTTCCGGTGCATTCCTGTTTCTGGGTGGTGAGGAATGGCTGGGCCTTGGCGACAACGCTTACTACAACGCCGCGTTTTCCATCACGGTATTGTGGATTGTTATTGGCGCCAACGTGCTGGGTCTGAAACGTGCCAAGTGGATTCAGAATGTGGGCGCAATGGCGACAGTGGCCGTTTTTGCCATTCTCGTTGTTGGTGGAAGTTGGGCATGGACTCAGTATGGGTCCGCGACTGAATTCACACTCACTTCATTGCGGCCGGATTTCGCAAATTTTTCGACACTCACCTTCTTCGCCACCATGACATTCGCCTTTGCGGGTCTGGAGCTGGCGCCGGCCATGGGTGGCGAAATAAAAAACCCTTCCCGCTCGTTGCCCAGGGCAATGTTCTTGTCGGGACTGATCATTTCATTCATCTATGTGCTGGGTACGGGCTTGTTAATGGTGGCGGTACCGGAAGGCGAAATTGATGTCATCACCGGCATCGCTCAGGCCCTTGCCGCTATTGGCGAACGCGTCGCCGTGCCAGCATTGGCGATCGTCGGTACGCTCCTGGTGGTCATCAGCACCACCGGCGTGCTTGGCGCCTGGGTGTCCGGCGTAGCGAGAATTCCCTACGTAATCGGCATCGATCGTTATCTGCCGGCGGCGCTTGGCAAGACCCATCCGAAGTGGGGTACACCGCATGTGGCTCTGATTACGCAAGGAGGCATCGTGACATTGCTGTTGCTTGCCGCGGTGACTGAATCAACGATTCAGGAGGCCTACATAATGCTGCTCGACCTGAGCATCATTCTTTATTTCATTCCGTTTCTGTACATGTTTGCGTCCTTACCGGTATTGCGCCGAAAAGCAGCAGGGAATAATGCCGGTGTCAGTCTCGTCCCCGGCGGGTCATTCGGCGTGTGGTTGTTCGCCGGACTCGGCCTCGCGGCTACAATGTTGTCGATCGGGCTGGCCGTAATGCCGCCGGCGGAATCGGAGAATCCCCAGCTGTTCGTGCTGAAGGTTGGGGGCGGGGCGGTGTTGTTTGTCGTGATTGGACTTGCGTTTTACTATCGCAACCGGGGAAAAGCGGCTAACTAGCAGTCTGTTGCGCTCTGGCAGAAATGGTCGCTGACGTGTGACCACCAAATTACGAAACGGTCGAATCTACCGTTATTGCAGACAGCCCTCGAACCAGTCGAGCACCACCGAATGCCACTGCACCCGATTCTCTGGTCGCGACACGGAATGGCCTTCGTTCGGAAAATAGAGAAACTGACTCTTGATGCCACGTCGTTGCAACGCGGTGAATGTCGCAACACTCTGTGCCATTGCGACGCGATAGTCGCGTCCGCCGTGAATGACCAGCATGGGCGTTTTCCATTGATCAATGTAATTGATCGGATTATGTCGTTCGTATCCGTCTGGATTGCCCCAGGGAGTACCTTCATGATCCCACTCAGGAAACCAGAGTTCATCGGTCGACAGGTAGGCTGAACGTTCGTCGACACGGCCCGCATGACTCACCAGACAGCTAAAACGTTCAGGCGCCTGTCCGGCAATCCAGTTGACCATGAAGCCAGCGAACGAGCGGCCCACTGCGGCCATACGATCGCCATTCAGCCATGGGTAGCGTTCCAATGCGTAGTCCAGACCCTTCATGAGATCGACATACGCTTTACCACCATAGTCGCCACGAATCGAATCGCTGAAAGCCTGGCCGTAACCGACTGAGCCATGGAAATCGATCATGACGGTCGCGTAGCCGGCGCCGGCCCAGATGTGTGGGCTGGTAAATCCCTGGAAGTGATTCCCGGACGAGCTTTGCGGCCCACCGTGAATAAGAAGGACGACCGGATAGCCGGCGCGCCTCGATTCATCAAGGTCGACCGGCTTGACGATATAGGCGGAAACCACCTCTTCATTCCAGCCGGGGAAAGTGAACGCCTCAAATTCTCCCAGCGCCAATTGGTCCAGCTGCGCTTCGTGAAATGAGCTATTGCTCTGCTGATCGCCTCCCGCAATCGCGACCGTGTGGATTTCGGCGGGTGTTGCCAGGTCGTCCCACATGAAGTAGATCGTGTCGTCAACCGGCGCAATAGAACTTGCTGAACCCGATGCCACGATGGTGCGAGCCTTGCCGGATGTGGCGTTGACGGCGAACAGTGAGGCCTGGCCGCCATTCGCGGCAGTGACCAGCAATTCATCACCGTTCGGAGACCATGTCATCTCACCGGGTGAGTGATCCCAGTGTTCCGTCAGGATCCGCGTGGTCCCTTTGGACCAGTCCCTCAAAACAATTCGGAAGCGGTCCGATTCATAGCCGGGTTGAGTCATCGCCAGGTAGGCGAGCTGGCTGCCGTCAGGAGAAAAAACAGGGTAGGTATCCCAGGCTTTGTTATCCGCGGTAAGAACCCGTGGCGGGCTGGAACCGTCAACCGGCACCACGTAAAGATTGAAATCGACCGACCAGGCATCCGCTGTGCCTGCATTCTTCATCGTGAAGACGAGTTCGCGACCGTCTGGAGTGAAGGTAAATTCTTCAGACCCACCGAAAGGCTGGGAGGGTACATCGGCATCGATGCCGGCCGTAACGTCAATGGGCTCACCACCCGCTGTCGGCATCACAAAAAGGTGCGAACGCAGGCCGTCCTCAAAACTCCGCCAGTGCCGAATAAACAGGCTGTCGTAGAGTTGGCCCCCTCCGGTCTCACTCTCCTGTGCATCCAATCTTTCGACGGTGCACTCGAGAGAATCGCAATCGGCAAACACGTCCATCGTGAAGGCTAAACGGCTGCCGTCGGATGAAACGACGAGGTTGTACAGATCCAGAGGGAGTGCCGTGACTTGCTCGGCGACTGATCCGTCAAGGGCGCGCCTCCATACCTGGGAAGATCCGGAGCGGGAGGACACAAACAGGATGCTATTGCTACCGGCCTCCCAGTGAGGGCTGCCGCCCCCGGACGGATCCGTAGTGAATTGCCGCACTGTGCCATCGGCTATCGACTGCAGCCAGATAGAGCCGCGTCGACGGTAGGTTTCAAGCTCGGTCGTGCCGCGGCTGAATGCGAGCCAGTCCCCGTCGGGCGAAGGCGTAAGTCCGGAGATCCGGTCGAAGCCGAGCAGGTCTCGCGCTGTCACGACATGGGGTTCGGCGATGACCGTCATGGGAATCGCGACAGCCGTTAGCAAGGCGAGCAAGCGAATCGAGTTTCTCTGTGCCATTAGTGCTTTTCCTCTTCACGCATCATGGCTTCAATCGCGTCTGCCGTCCGCGGTGCATGTAGCGACAGAACTTCCGCACCGGTCTCGGTAACGAGTATTTCATCCTCGATCATGATGCCAAAACCATGTTCGGTTACGTACAGCTTGGGCTCAATGGTGAAAACCATGCCGGGTTCAAGTACCGGGTTTGGACCGGCGCCGAAGTCGATTGCGGCCAGGCCAATCTGGTGGCCCAGACCGCGGACGCCTCGGACCATGCTGCCGTCGTTGTCAATGTAGTAGGTTGGTGATGGCAACACGCCCCAGACATTTTCAATACCCATAGCTTCGATATCTTCATATTGATCCAGGCCATATTTCTTGTAGACAGCCGCGGCGGCTCGGACGACTTCCAGCATCTCGATACCGGGTCGGGTTGCGGCGATGGCGGCATCGGCCGCTTCGAGAACGATGTCATAGTATTTTCGCTGCAGCGCCGTGAACTTTCCGGAAACGGGCAGTGTGCGGCAGAGATCAGACGCGTAAAAATCGTATTCGGCACCGACATCCAAAAACAGGAGGTCGCCACTTTCGGTAACGCGGGTATACGAATCATATTGTTCCCAGTCGAGTGGGTAGAACACCATGCTGTTCGGCCCGGTCTGCACGATGGAATCGAAATTGACTCGCTGAGCACCATTCTTTTTCCACACATATTCGAGGTAGCCCGCAATTTCACGTTCGGTCTGGCCGGGCTGCAGTGTTCGCATGATGGCATTGATTCCCTCGGCCGTCGCGTGTGCACTGCGCTTCATCGCAGCGACTTCTTCTTCATCTTTTATGAGTCGCATTTTATGAATGACAGGTGCAAGGTTTTCAACGTCGGATTCCGGAACTGCCTTACGCAGGGACTCGGCAACTTGCCACGATGCTGAATGAGCGGGTCCGAGAGGTGGTGGCGCCCAGATTTCGCCATCATCGTAATCAACGAAGATTCTGTCGGCCCGGCTTGCAAGCGGTCCCACAATCTCCCAGAACTTGTCGAGTGCCAGTACGTCATCGAGACCAGTTTCGTCTGCTGCTGCACGGCCAGGGACCAGGCGTCGCAGAGGTCGATTCCACGCTGCCTCACGGAAGGCGTCCCGGTCCGTGGTTGGGTACTGACCGGGCGCGAACCGGGTGCGCTCGGGGATAAACAAATAGCTGCGTCGCTCCTTGCCATCCAGTACCAGGTAAGCGTTCGGTTCTTCCGTTCCCGCGAGGTAGATCAGGTGAGTTCGCTGGCGTAAAACATGGTCACCATCGCCCTCGGCGCCGGGCACAATGGCGATGCCATCGCCAATGACATCGTATACCGCTTCGCGGCGGGCGTTGTACGTATCGGGCGACAAAAACTGGGCCTGTACGGCCGTGAACGGAAGGATGACCAGTAGTATTAACGATCCTGCGGTTTTCATTCGACGCCCCCATTTTCAACCGTTCAGAGTACCGGACGACCCTGTCTTCATCAATGCGAGCAGTGCCCTATGCGAGACAAAGAAACCGGGTGTTACTCCCAAAGCGGTAGAGTATTATTCTGCGACAGGCACGGTTACTCACAACGGGACTTGAGGAAAGAACAATGCAATACACTATCGCGGTCGTGGCAGCGACCATGTTGGCGCTAGGCCCCTTCGTTGCAGCGCAGGATGAGTCCATTGAAGTCGATGGCCCGATACCCGAACTCACCGGGCTGAAAGCAGAAGTCGTGCAACTTGTCGGTGACAATCAAAAGCTGACCCAGGAGATCGTCGATAGCCTGTTCTCCTATGCGGAACTCGGTTTTCAGGAATTTGAAACACAACGTTATGTGACGGAGATTCTGGAGGAGAACGGATTTACGGTGGAGCGCGGTATCGCCGGGATTCCGAGCGCCTGGTGGGCAACGTGGGGCAACGGGCGGCCCGTTATCGCGCTGGGCTCTGATGTCGATGGCATTCCGAAGGCATCGCAGTATCCCGGTGTTGCCTATCGAAAACCGATGATAAAAGGAGCGCCCGGTCACGGTGAGGGACACAACACCGGTCAGGCGGTAAATATTACGGCCGCGCTCGCGGTCAAGGAAGTCATGGAACGTGAAGGGATGTCGGGCACCATTATTCTCTGGCCCGGTATTGCCGAAGAACTGCTTGGCAGCAAGGCCTGGTTTGCGCAAGACGGTCGATACGAGGGTATTGACGCCGTTCTGTTTTCGCACGTCTCCGGCAATCTTGACGTGAGCTGGGGTCTGACAAGAGGTACGGGATTGGTGTCCGTTCAATACACCTTTGAAGGTGTTGCGGCTCACGGTGCGTCGCCATGGAAAGGGAAGAGCGCTCTCGATGCCGTTGAATTGATGAATGTCGGCTGGAATTTCAAGCGCGAGCACCTCCGTCCATTGCAGCGTTCGCACTACGTTATCGTCGATGGCGGTGATCAACCGAATGTCGTGCCATCAACAGCGAGTGTCTGGTATTTCGTGCGGGAAATTACGGCGGAAAAAATTCAGGAGAATTTTGACGCATTGCAACGCATCGCCGAAGGTGCAGCCATGATGACGGACACGACGGTAAGCCGCAGGATTCTAGGTGCGGCCTATCCCAGTCACTTCAATAAACCCATCGCACTGGCTATGGGCGCAAACATGCAGGCAGTGGGACTGCCGGAGTGGTCAAATGATGATCAGATCTTCGCGAAGGCATTGCAGGAACTCATGCAGGCCGATGAGATTGTGGGCATGCCGATGGAGATGGTTGGCATTGAAGAACCCTCCGAATACCCGGTATCGGGTAGTTCGGATGATATTGGCGATGTGTCGTGGAACGTACCGACCGTCACGTTGGGGTTTGTGGCCAACGTCGAAGGTATTCAATACCATCACTGGTCCAGTGCGATGGCGGAGGCGACGCCGATAGCTCACAAGGGATCGACAAACGGTGCGAAAATACTGGCCGCTACCATGATGGACTTGCTGTTGGATAAATCTCTGGTGGAGGATTCGTGGAAGTACTTCCGTGAGGTGCAAACGGCCGATGGAGGTTATACGCCATTCATTACTGAAGACGACCTGCCGGCCATCGAAAAAAACTCAGCCACCATGGAACAATTCCGTGACCGCCTGAAAACGTTTTACTACGACCCGTCAAAATACGATACCTATCTGGAGCAATTGGGTATCGACTATCCACAGCTTGTCGAGCCGGATGCGGAATAAATTGATTCGATCGGGCAAAGAGACTTCGCATGATTACTACTGAACATTTCGTGTTCATGCATATGCACAAGACGGGTGGTCAGACGCTCAACGATATTATTCAGCGTTGCATCCCGTCGCATCGAGTGGTCGGCTATCACTATCCGAGCAGTGAAATCCCGGCGCCGTGCAAGGCGTTACCGCGCGTGGGTATGGTCCGCAATCCCTGGGACTGGTATGTATCCTGGTATGCATTCAATAATGGGCCAATCATGCGCAGCCCTTTGTTCGCCATCGTTTCCGACCGTGGTCAGGCTGATTTTAAATCAACCGTCACGAATCTCGTCAACCTGGGGTCTGACAATCTGGCGAGTCGGCAGCACCGTGATGCCTTGGTGGGCATCTTGCCGGAAGCGCTTGATCACAATCGTGGTGTTGGACTGACCAAGGACTGCATACGGCAATTTGGCGATAACGAGACGGGTTATTTCTCGTGGTTGTTCGAAAGGATGATGGGGGGTGATTACGATGATCAGGCCCGCGTCGGTCGCTTCGAGAATCTTCGGGACGACTTCCTATCCATCATGAACTCGCTTGGCGTCGCAGAAAGTTTGCTATTGGAAAAGGAACTGGACAAGCGTGAGCGCAGGAATGCTTCGCGCCACAGTCATTATTCCCATTACTATGACGATGAACTGCGCAACCTGGTCGCGACAAAAGAACATAAACTCATCGACAGATATGGCTACACTTTCGACACAGTAGGGCCGAGAGAAAATGACCTTTTTCCCGCCAATAGTGCATCGATCGCCGTCGCTCAGGGTTTCGAAAAATTGTTGGGCCGAGCGAAAAACTACCTCAAACTTCACGACAGCGTTGATGCACAACCGTTAGCCAGAAAACTCGCCGCGGTTCCGCCGGCCACATGGCTGGAATCTGAACGGGAGCGACGCTTCGATGTCCATCGCGACACGCAGGCATTGCTGGGTATTCATTTTGAAGACTTCAATTACACCAAACCGGATGTCCGCGAGCTCTATCACGACTTCCAGAATGAATTAGAACCTCTGGTCGATCACATAGCGGACTATTACCAGGACAACGGGTTTGTCGTAAGACTGATATTCGCAAAATTGCTCGCAGGCGGGAAAATCCCGCGCCACGCCGATGGCGGATTTTCCCTCATGAATTCCCATCGTGTTCATATTCCGATCGTCACCAATGAACGCAATGTGTTTTTCGTTGACGGTGAGCAGAAAAATATGCGCGTTGGCGAAATGTGGGAGATCAATAATGAATTGCAGCACATGGTTGAGAATCGGAGCGATGAAGACCGGATCCACCTCATTATTGACTGGATTCCAAATCCTGATGGTCGGCCTCCGGAAGAGGTGCTGGTGCCACCGTCAGTCGGCGAGGGCGGGAATCAGCGCAGTCGCAGTGAGACGCTGAACATGATGGTGGCAGAGGCCTACCAGGCGCATCGATCGGCCAATGGCAGAATGCCCGTATGGCGCCGGGCGGAGTCGCTGTACCGGCAGGTGCTCGATATGGAAGCCAGTCATGTCGCGGCAAATAATCTGCTGGGTCTGTTATGCCTGCAAACAAAGCGTCCGGACGAGGCGGCCACCTTCATTAAGGCGGGACTGGCCGAAAATCCGGATGATGCCCAGGCACATTCGAATCTGGGTCTCGCGCTAAAAGACCTCGGCCAGTTTGATGAGGCAGCCACCCATTTCGAAAGAGCGCTATTGCTGGCGCCGGGTAATCCGAAGACGTTAAACAACCTTGGCAACATTTATCGGCAGCTGGGCCGCCTGCAGGAAGCGACCGAGAGTTACCGGAGGGCACTGGCCATTGAGCCTGCTTATGCGGAGGCGAAGCATAATCTTGGCGTTGTCTTGCAGCAGATGGGAAACAAGCAATGAATTTTTCAGGAAACTTCAATCATATTGGCGACGCCGATGTTGCGGCTTTCAAGCAACGGGTACTTGAGTTTGCCGAACAGCAGTGGCAGGGCGAAGCGTTTCGCCAGCAGCGCTATGAGGTGCATCGCGATACGCAAACAATCGCGCTTGTTTTCGATCCGGATTTTCGGCATACACATCCCACAAGATTGCCGCCATTGCAGGAACTTGAACCGTTCATTCGCCCCGTGCTGAAAATGGTGGCCGATCATTTCGACGATTCACCGCAAGGGTTTGAATTGTTTGAAGCACACTGCATGGGATATTTTGTCCGCGCCAATCTGGTACGTCTGCAATCGGGCGGCAAGATCACCGAGCATACGGACAACAATTTTTCGCTGGTTCACTCGCACAGAGTCCACTTGCCGGTGATTACCAATGACCAGGTGGAATTCACGGTGGGCGGCGAGACACTCAATATGAAAGAGGGCGCGTTGTACGAGATCAACAACCGGCGTATGCATTCGGTGAGAAATGCAGGGTCAGAAGATCGAATTCACCTGATCCTGGACTACGTCATTCCGGGAGAAAAATGTTGTTGCGGCCGGAAACTGCACCCGAATACAGCATGCAATCCGCAGGCGTGCGAGCAGACCGATCACCTGCAGGTCCAGTGCGTCTGTTATCCGCATTAACCGTTTGTTGAAAACACCGTGGACGGTTTTTTTGACAGGCTACTAGCCCGAGCTAGTAATTTGGCATACCAATGACGCGCTTCAACCAGAGGTCGTGCGGCGGCAGTTTTTGCGGTGCGATCCTCAATCGGTCCGCAATTCTCTGCGGTACATGTGAAGCAGGACGGTTGCTGCCAAACCATTGGTCGCATTCTTCTCTGAGAAAATCCATGCCATAAAGGATGGCCTCATAACTCGACAGAGAAAACACGCCGCCCGTATCGATCGGACCGCGATGGTCGCCGGATAGTCCGCCAGAGGGAAGTTTGACGTCTGCCTGCCCGGGGAACCACTGGTCCTCGAAGTCGGTCGGTGAAGGTGGTTTGTTGCGCCAGAAGTCGAGTTTTACGCGCAGTCTTTCTGTCATCCTCTCGGGTTTCCCGACTTCACGCCAGAAGTCCGTGTCTCTTCGACGCGTCAGGCTGTAATGCATATTGACGAAGTCCAGAATTTCGTGAAAACGATTGGCAATGATCCGGTTGTAACGGAAGGCCAGTGCGTCCCGATCGCCGCGGTCCGGAAAATATTCGGTCAACATGACGGCGGCCAGGTCGCTCAGGTACAGACCGGTGGACTCCAGTGGTTCGATAAAACCGGCGGATAGCCCGATGGCGACACAGTTGCGTACCCAGGATTTGGCGCGGTAGCCAACCTTGAAGGGTACGTAGCGTGCCTCGAAGTCATCGGCCAACGGTCCGATATGGGCCCGCAATTCTTTCTCTGCATCATCCTGATCAATAAAGTCGCCGGAGTGCACATAGCCCCAGGCGCGCCGGGTTTGTAGCGGGATCTCCCAGATCCAGCCGGCGTCTACCGCGGTGGCCAGTGTGTTCGGACGTACATAACCCGGATAGTTGTGCTCATAAGGTACCTGAATGGCGAGGGCGCGATCACATAAAAGCCATG
The DNA here is from genome assembly GCA_964446495.1 of uncultured Woeseiaceae bacterium. Lineage (GTDB taxonomy): Bacteria > Pseudomonadota > Gammaproteobacteria > Steroidobacterales > Woeseiaceae > JAADHU01. The sequence continues at coordinate 11,091 of CAYUOY010000126.1, forward strand.
GCGAGCAGTCCACCCATTCAACGCCCAGTTTTTTCTCGATCAGGAGTCCGGCAAAGCCTGTGCAATCGACGAATATATCTGCCTCGATGCGCGCACCGCTTCTGGTTTTCACCGCCGCGATATCGTCGTTGTCGGCCATCTCAATGTCGATCACGTGATCGACATGGTGTTGCACGCCTCGTGAGGTCGCAATCTCACACAGATAATCGGCGAACTTAAGCGCATTCATATGAAAGGCATAAGTCAGTCGCGCACCGAAGTCCCACTGGCCCATCATTTGGGGGCCAAGACAGGCTTCGCACAACGCCGGTTGCGCTGAGATAGTTTCTGAAAAAGGCAGTGACCGGTCGCTCATCAGCCAGTCAAGGCTGGTTGAATCAACGGGGCTGGTGCGAAAACGTCCAAAGGCATGGTAGTAGGACTCACCCTTACCGTCCAGCCAGTTAACGTATTTGATGGCCTGTTTGTAAGTGCCATCGACGCGCTTGAGAAACTCCAGTTCGTCGATACCAATCGCAGCGAGGATATGGTTGATACTTGGAATGGTCGCTTCACCGACACCGATTCGCGGCACATCCGGCGATTCAATCAGACTGATTTCCGCACGCTTTCGTCCACCACGATTCAGAACAGCATCCAGGTATGCTGCCGTCATCCAGCCTGAAGAGCCGCCGCCAACAATCAATACGCGTTTCGGATTCATGGCTTGTTCCTGCCTGCGGTGGTCGGGTAGTGCCGCATACCGAGCACTCGCTGCAACCAGTCAGCATGTAAGGGCAGAGAGTGAGGCG
>CAYUOY010000127.1:0-11784 GCA_964446495.1 uncultured Woeseiaceae bacterium
AGGGTTCCGTCCGGCTTTTTGCCGTTGCGCTCAGCGATACCACACACTTCGACCAGGCTGACCCGGGGACCGAACGTTGGGCATCGAATGACGCACATGACGCAGCCATTACCGTTGTCAGTGCACTGAGATTGCGCGCCACAGGAACCTGTCGTGTCCAGAAATACATCGCCTTCAACGCGGGTTCCGCCTTCGAGAACAACCGCGTTTATGGAGCCGTTACCAATGTCCGCGTCTGTAATGCGACTGAACGTCCAGATTTCGATGCCATGTTCAATCAGACAGCGTCTTACCGCGGGTTCTATTTTTGACACATCATAAAGAGATGCGTGTTTGTGACCCGGAAATTCAATGTTCACGTGACGCGCATTCTGGTCACAGACCTCGAACAGATGGCCGGCACCCAGCGCCATCATCTCTTCGGTAGCGGTGAATCTGCCGTTGTTGCGCATAATACCGCCCACCAGCCCCGTACCCAACAGACTGTCCGTTCGTTCAAGAAGGATAACCTCTTCGGCGCCCGCATTTTTGGCGGTCAACGCGGCAGCCGATCCCGCCCAACCTCCACCAACGATAACGATACGTTTGCCCATTTCATTCTCCCTTTAAAGTTTTACGGGTCACGCTGTAACCGGCAACTAACGCTTCAATATTTTTTTCGACCATCATCTTGGGAAGTCTCATTGCGACGGTCTGCTTAATTGCCTCAAGCGAAACAAAATCGGATACGGCCGCGATGCAACCCAGTGAAACGATACCGGCGGCAATGGGTTTTCCCGCGAACTCTACGGCGATTTTGACAATCGGAATTGCAAGTGATCTTGCGGGTAACGATACGACCTGATCACTGTCTACGATCAAGTATCCAGATGGTTTTACCGAATCGGAAAATTGCTGCGAAGAATTCTGGTTCAATACCACCAGAACATCCGGATTGTCTGCGCCCGGATAACCAATACGGCTGCTGCCAGCGACCACGTCTACTACGCTTGGACCACCTCGAGTGGCCGAACCGTATGATCCTCTTTGGGTGGTCCAGAGACCGGCGAGATTCCCGGCGGCGTCACTCAATATCGAACCAGCCAGTTTCACGCCCTGTCCACCAATACCGGCGATCTTGATTTCGTGCCGGGGAACGTTCCGCGCGGATGGCGAAAAATTCTGCGGGTCAGCAATCGCCGCCGGGTCCCCGGTTTTAGCGCTCACACTCATGGCTTGCCGGAGAGATGAAGACCAGTGTCTGTATGACTCGAAATACTCCGGCAGGTCTGTGCGACTCAGAACGCCTCGTGGCAATCGCTTCTCTGAGGTAATGCCAATCATTGAAAAGCCCGGTTTGTTCATCGCCGTACTAATTAATTGCGTAAGTTGTCCGACGTCGTCAATCGATCCGCGGGATACCGAAGAGGCTTCAAGACTTGTTGCCAGCTCCAGGGGGGTTGCCTTTTTTTCGATACTGTCCTGGAAACCGTATGAATGCCAATTTGTGCGCTTGACTACGGATTTCTCAACAGCATCGGTAACTTCCGATCGTAGTATCAGCAGCGTCATTCCCATGTTGCGACGCGCTGCATGAATCAGATGGTTCATGCCCAAAGTAACGGCGTCCGCATTCATGATTAATAGCAGGGGGGTATCTGGCAAGGCAGCCCTGAGACCGATCGCAAGAGCGATATTTCGCCCCGGCGGGCCATGAATAAATGAAATGGGCGGGCCGGGATAATCTTGTTCGGGCAGTTCCGGCAGACTGGTCAGGATCAGAGGAAGTCTCTCACTGCCAGCTGGTGCGGCAGCATCCGATATCACTTTCATCAATGTGTGCCAGGTGTCGGTATGTCCTGTGCTGCATTGAGTGGCCGTATTCATGGAGTGTTCTTCAGCCGCGTGGTAACCGCTGCAAGAATCTCCGTGGGCGTTATCTCGTTTCCATCCGCTTTGTTGATTCCGGTAATGGTTGCCTGCCCGGCGCTCAAACGTTCAACTTCGCTTCGGATCTGACCGAAATTTAGTTCAGGCACCACTATCCAGTTCACGTCCTCAGTGAGTTTTTTCACCCTTTTCTCTGGAAATGGCCAGATCGTTTGCAATTTAAGCAGGCCAAGTTTAATCCCCTGTTGACGAGCGATAGTGACTGCATGGTCGGCGGCCATCGAGGTACCGCCGTAAGCGATCAGGGCGATATCGGCATCGTCAAGTTGTTTTTCTTCGTACAGGAGGATGTCGTCGAGGTTGTCCTCGATTTTGCTGTGCATGTGATCCCACCATTGAGCCACCAGTTCAGAATCCTCTGTCGGGTAGCCTTTTTCATCATGCAATAGCCCGGTAACATGGTAACGATACCCCTCGCCAAATGCTGCAAGCGGGGCGACACCACCTTTCGTAAAAGCGAATGCCTTATAGTCTTCGGGCGATTCCGTCGGTTTTGGTCGTTCGTACAGGTCCAATTCGTCGTGGTGGGGAACGGCGATTTTTTCCTGCAATGCCGAAACCAGCGCGTCTGCCAAAAAGATGACAGGCGTTCGATATTTTTCCGCGAAATTAAATGCTTTCACTGTCAGATCGAAACAGTCCTGCACCGAACCGGGGCTCAGCGCAATGATGGGGTGATCTCCATGCGTGCCCCAACGAGCCTGCATCACGTCACCCTGCGCCGCCTTCGTCGGCAGACCTGTGCTCGGCCCAACACGTTGCACGTTAATCACAACGCAGGGCACCTCGCTGCCGACCGCGTAACCCAGGTTTTCCTGCATCAGCGAAAAACCCGGTCCGCTGGTGGCTGTCGCCGACTTCAGCCCACCTAGCGATGCGCCGATAATCGCAGCCATACTGGCAATCTCATCTTCCATCTGCACGAAAACGCCCCCAACTTCCGGGAGACGATCTGAAAGTATTTCCGCGATTTCCGTTGAAGGAGTAATGGGATAGCCGGCATAGAATCGACACCCTGCTGCAATAGCTCCCTCAGCAATGGCCTGGTTACCGTACATGACTTCAAATTCGGGCATTTAGTTCGGGTCCTTGTATCGGCTATGTTCAGGATGCTCAGGGGCAAGTATTTCGATGGCAAAATCCGGGCAATGCAGCTCACACAATTTACAATCTATGCAATTTTGCAATCCAGGGGTTATCGGGTAGAGCTCTTCGTCTTCAGCGAGCACATCTTGCGGACACCATGCAACACACAGCCCACATGCCTTGCAATAGTTCTTGTCGATTCTGATATCAAAAACACCACGTCGAATTTCAGTCACGACGACTATCCGCGTGTTTTTTCTGTGCCCTGATATCTTCCAACATCGAAAAATACCGGCGGCTGAAGCCGACAGACCCTTTGTTCTCGAAGATCACTCCACGATCTTTGATGCTTTCAGTGCCCGAGCTCTGAAGTGCGCCTTCGCTCGTGTCCCGCAGATACGATTTGTCGGCTGCGGTCTCGCGGACCGGCTGTAAGGCGCGTTTCTTCAACACCGGATTGCTGCGGATCGTCTCTTTGTCCATGTCCGCGATCATCCCGGATGCAGTCGGCCGTTCGTTCATTTTTCCATAGAGAACGTGACAATTGCTGACGATTTCTACCAACGCAAACCCCGATATATTTAGCGCTCTTTCGATGAGCTTGGTCAGAGATGCGGTGTGATTGACGGTAGCGCGGGCGAAAAAGGGAGCACCACCGGCACGTGCGAGCACCTCGAGATTCATGGGTCTCTCAAACGTGCGATGCCTGGCGGTCGTGGTACGGCTATCCATTGGCGTCGTCGGCGACGACTGTCCTCCGGTTAGTCCGTAAATACTGTTGTTCACCACGATAGCCGTGATGTCCATGTTTCGGCGCATGGCGCTGATCAGGTGATTTCCACCGATCGACATGGCATCACCATCGCCCATAATGGTGATGACATGCATGTCAGGACGAGCCAGCTTCAATCCTGTCGCAAAAGCCGGTGCCCGGCCATGCGTCGTATGTATGGAATTAAAATCCGTATAGCCGGACATGCGCCCGGTACAACCTATCCCGGAAACCATTGCGACATCGTCTTTTTTCAGTCCCTGATAATGAATGGCCTCCACGATCGAACGCATGATGATGCCGAGACCGCAACCGGCGCACCAGGTGGTAGGAAGCGTTTCAGCGCGCATGTAGTCGCGGAGAATCAGGGACGTCTGAAGGGTCACGGTTCTGTTTTTCCTTTGCGCGCGAGGTCAGCATCACGTTGCTACTGGATAAGGCTTATTGTATATTGTATACAATATTGAATCAATGTATCGTTGTCGGCCTCCGCTCAGTCGGGCAACAAGTTACCCAGGTCGTCAATGCCCCGGGTCGACTGACGCTCCCCCAAATGCGGTATGGCCAGTGCTTTAGACGGTTGAAACGGTCTCAAATTGCTCGCGACCCTCAACCTGGGGAGATAATTGCCGCTCCACTCCGATAGTCCCATCGCTCCAGAATCTAAACAATTGGTATACAATATTCATCCTTATACAGTTTCCAGCACGATCAGGAAGCAACCGGATCGCCGCCAGCGGCGTCGATAATTACAGGGGTTCTTGTTGACAATGAGTAGTGACGAAGCTGACTTGATCCGCGATGACACAGATCGAAGGCCTTCGTGGGCGCAGATCGGTGCGTCGCACAAATCTTTGAATCACGCCGTTACAGACGCATTGCGCGAGGCGATTCTCAATGGCGAATTCAAGCCTGGTGAACGACTTACAGAAGCCCGTTTGGCGGAAACATTTAACGTTTCCCGCAACCCGATAAGAGACGCACTTCGTGCCTTGCAAGTCGAGGGAACGGTAGAAAGAACGCCGCGCAAGGGCGCCCGCGTCCCACTGTTGTCGCTGGGGGAGGTTGAGGAAATTATCGAGCTCAGAGCCGAGCTTGAAGGGATGAGCGCGAAATACGCCGCGCGGCGTTGTACCGACGAGACGAGAGCGTTCTTACGCACGCTGCTGGAGCGAGGCGATCGTGCCGCGCAGCAAGACGATACTCGTTTGCTGCAGGAGTATAACGACCAGTTTCATCAATCCTTCGCCAAGATAGGAAAGAATCGGTTTCTGGCGGGATTCATGAAGTCGCTGAACGAAAAGACACAATGGCTGTTCGCGAAAAGGTCCGAAAAGCGCGTCGCTGAAAACTGGCGAGAACACGCGGCAATTCTGAAAGCGGTTATCGCGGCCGACGCGGAGCTGGCATCCGTGCTGGCGGTTCGCCATGTCGAGGAGCTCGGCGAAGAAATAACCAAGCGGATGATCGCGTCCGATAAGGCAGAGCCTGAATTCCAGTCAAGCTCGTCCTGACAAACGGCGTCATCCTCACCACTGAATGCTCCAGATGCTGCGCGCACCCACGAATACCAGTCATCCCCTCATCAATTCCGCGGCAGGAACTCAATGCCGCCGCATCCACCGCTTATGCAATGGACCTGGCCAGGCCCCCGTCCACCTTAAGATTCTGTCCGGTGACGTAACTGGCAGCATCCGATAGTAGAAAAGCCGCGACTTCAGCGATCTCCTCAACCTTCCCGTACCGGCCCATCGGTATCCGGGCACGTCGATCCTCCTTCTCCGGCAAACTGCTGATAAAACCCGGCAAAACCGCGTTCATCCGGATGTTAACGGGAGCGTACAAATCCGCGTACAACTTCGTCCAGGCACCGACGGCGGCACGCAATATTGTCATGGGAAAATCACTTTCCGGTTCAAACGCACAATATGACGAGATGTTCACAATCGAGCCGCCCCCATTTTTTACCAGCAAGGGAGTTACCAGCCTGGTCATTCTAATAACGCTCAACAAGTTCATCTCGAAACCCGCTTGCCAATCGTCATCGCTAAGATCGAGCAACGGGCCTTTCGGGGCGTGACCCGCACTGTTCACAACCGCGTCAATGTGACCATAAGTATCGACAGTAAGCTGGATCAGCTTCTCAATGTCTTGTGGCTCCATTATTGAGCCCTGAAGCGCGATACCACCCAGCTCGCTGGCCAGTTTTGTGACTTTTTCCGTCCGCGACAACAATGCAACTTTATAGCCATCGGCCACAAGTTTCCTCGCAATGCCCGCGCCAATCCCGCTACCAGCAGCCGTTACGATAGCAACCTTTGACTCGCTCATATGTTTGTAACTCCTTCAAATTATGCCGTGCATTCTGCGACAAGAGCAAAATAGCAACGTCCGAATATACGCAATACTATTGGACATATACAACCAGACCGCCAATGTAGCCACTCAGGCAACCATCGCTGCCTGAGCGTGGAAGACCCTGCGCATTTGGCTCCCCCAACAAACGTGCATACCTGATTTCAACCGTCCACATCTCTGTGCCAACGAGATCCGAACGAACACCGCCATAATTCAATGACTAAGCGGAGAACCGTTCCGGACGGTAGGGGCTTAGGAGGTCAACCGAAGTACTGTCGAGAATTTCGCGGCTAACGCTCCGCCCGATTATCGGGGCCAGCGTTACCCCGCTATGCATTACGGCGATGTAGATATCAGCATGATCAGGAACAAATCCCACAATCGGAAAATCGTCTTTCGGTAGCGGACGAAAACCCAGTGTCAGCTGTTCCAGTGCGGCACCTCGGGAATCGGGAAGTACTGTCGATAGCTTGTCGAGAATGCGCCGGCCATGGATATTGCGAATATCGCTACTCGGGAAGTCCAGGCGCGCATGACGAATGTCGTAGTGAATCGGAGTGTCCGGTGCGTAGGCGCTATCCGCGGCAACAATAACCCCGTTTTTCAATTGTTTGAAATGAAGACCCGAACCGTAGTTGACTGTACGGATCATCGGCCGTGTGGGGACACTATGCGCGAGAATACCAGGAGAATGCTCTAATGGCGGGTGATAACCCACCTTCGCAGCCAAATCAGCTGCGTCCACACCATTCGCGATGACAAGTCGGTCAAATGAAAAGGAGCCCTTGGTCGTAGTAACGCCGCTCAAACGATTTCCCGCAAGTTCGATTTCATTGACCTCGCATGGGTAGATAACTCGCGCCCCGAATTTCTCCGCTTCCGCCAGGAACGTATGATTAACTTCAACCGGATCGAGATGTCCGTCAACTTCGCCGTAAACCGCAATACCGAAAGGCCCCGGCGTGATGTTCGGGCCAAACGCCTCGAAATCTTCCCGGTTCAACAGCTTGAGTGGATACCCGCTGTTTTTGAAATGCTCGGCCTGAGCACGAAGCTTCGCCACGGTCTCCGGATCGCTCTCCCAATTGAGGTATCCACCCCACGTAATATCCAATTGAAGTTGCTGGTCCAACTGGTGATAGGCGGCAATACTCTGCAAACGAAAATTTCGATAATGCGCGTCCTCGCTGTAAGCATTCAACCACGCAAAGGAACTGCCCGTCGCGCCACTCGCCGGCGCATCCTTCTCAAATACCGTGACATCAGCTCCCGCCTGCGCCAAATGCATCGCGATTGACGCGCCGATAATTCCACCGCCGACTACGCCAACGGAAAGAGGCGAGGTTGCCGCGAGCAGTACGTTAGGTACCGCTGCAACAACAGCACCACCGAGCAATAAATTTCTTCGAATCAGGTCCATCGCCGTAGCCTCATCATTATTTGCGGGATCGGAGCTTGTCCCCTTTTACAGTAACATTCACTACCGTTCCGGTAAAAATCGAGTCTGTCAAAAACGAGAGACCATTACGAACGAAACATTTGTGTCACTTGCGCTGTTTTCCTCCCTCAGGCAAAGTGACGCGAAACTCATTGGCGTGAATCCGGTTTTTTATACCTGTTCACACTAGGCGATTGTACCGATTCCATGGCGACCAACGATGCAATAGCCGCGTCTTTCCAGAGACCGGACGGTCAGAAATATACATTTATTGGTTTGTTATGCAGTTGAACCTGAAAACGAAAAAGGCCTTTATCCTTGGGTCAAGCTCCGGACTCGGAAAGGCAATTGCGTTAAAGCTCGCGGCCGAAGGCGCCGCGGTAGCCATTGCCGGCCGTGATGAAAGCAAGTTGCAGCAAGCCAGGGAAGACACCAGCGCGGTGGCGGTGATTGCAGGCGATCTGACGCTACCGGGCGAACCCGAGCGAATGGTCAATGAGGCTGCGGAGTCTTTAGGCGGTCTCGATATCATCGTCATCAATACCGGCGGCGGTGGGCCGGGGACCCTGGGTACATCAACGACCCACACAAGAGAGAATGCCTATCATTCGATGTTACGCCCGGCCATCGACGCGGCAATCGCCGCCATACCATTCTTACAAAAGTCACGTTCGGGACGTATGCTTTTTGTCACCTCGAGGTCCGTTGTAGAGGCCACGACCGAACTCGCGCTATCGTCCGTTTATCGCAGTGGTGTCGCGGCCGCAGCGCGATCACTCGCCCTTGAGTTGGCACCGAAAGTTCTGGTCAATGTGATTGTACCGGGGCAGTTTGACACACCCGCATATCAGAAATTTCAAGCCTGGCTGGCTCGCGCCAACGATATCACCGAAGCCGAGGTCTCACGAAGTCAGACTTCAGCGATACCGCTTGGCCGATTGGGAACGGCTGATGAGCTTGCCGACGTGGTCACATTTTACTGCAGCGAACGATCCAGCTTCGTCACCGGAACGGTAATTCGTGTCGATGGCGGTGCGGTCACCGGGTTTCACTGAACGGAAAGTGAGTCAGGCGAAATCCGATAGTCATATTTTTTGTCGAGTTCAAGCTTAAGGCTAATCTCCAGCCCGACCGCCAACGCCTTCGAAGACAGTGCCTTTAACGGCTTGCGCAGGGGACCTGCCGGCAGTCCAAGTGCCCGCATCAGTGTCTTCAAAGACACAGGATTGACGACGGAATAAAGAAAATGGAGCAGCGGTAGATTTTCAAGCCAGGCTTCACGACAGGCCATTGCATCGTCCCATTCACGCCACGGTGTGGAGATCACCGCCATTTCGCGAGGGATAACATTACCCGACATATTGGCCGTGCCATTACCGCCTAACGACATCAACGGAATAACAAGACCAAGATTCGGGCTGTCACAGCACATCAACGACATGTCAGGCCGGCCAGCAACTGTTTGTGCTACCTGACCGGTTCTGGATGTCGACTCCTTGTTTACGACGATGTTTGGGTGTTCGGCCAGCTTCAATATTGAGGTATGCGAAAGATCGGTCCGCACTCTGGGCGGATTATTATAGATCCCGACTGGAATCGGACTTTCGTCTGCCACCTCAACAAAATAATCCACGATATCGTTCTCCGGTGCAGCGATATAGGAGGGCGCTGCAACAATCGCACCGTCTGCCCCTTCGCTCGCTGCCGCACGGCAATAACCGATTGTTTGATCCGTATTTGCTCCCGTGCAGCCGAACCACAATTCAACATCCTTCGGCTTCATTTTGGAAGTAAGCGACATAATTTCCAGGCGTTCTTCGGGTGCTAACATTGACGCCTCGCCCGTTGAACCCATGATCAAAATCGCGGAGGTATGATTCTCGGCCTGAAACTCCAGCAGACGGCGAAACCCGCCATAATCGATCGAGTAATCGTCATTCATCGGCGTGATCAGGGCGACGAAAGAGCCTTCGATTTTTTTTTGTCTCATCTGTTCGAATTCCCCAAATATTTTGCCAATCGAGTCTGTCACGATCGAGCATTCTGGCAAAACATACGCGCCAGACTGTAAAAAAGAAACTCTTCGAAGCAGAAGCACTCTGTGAGAACGTTGAGAAAAGCGGATCCTATGCTAGTCGGACAAACGCTCATTCCGGATAACCGGACCCTAAAAACTCGTACAGCTTCCGACATTCGAAAGTGGTGTTAACATCCGAATCCTTGATCGATCAGGCAATCGCCATATCGTCGGTGCCGAATTCGTTAATCGGGGAACTCGGAGTACAGGGCATCTAATGGAAAAAATTCAATTGACCGTGTCGCACTGGGTCTTCCTGTTGGCCGTGGCGTCGATCCTTCTGTCCGTAGTAATTCGAAAAGGGGTCATAATTCCCTCAATCGTGGCTACGTTCATTCTCGGTTTGTTATCGGACGGCGGCGGCGGTGGGTTTTCCAATCAAATCATATTCGCGGTTCAGGTGGTATTCAGGGCCCTGCTGAATGCTGGTTCCGCGCTGTTCGATATCATCCTGGTTGTGGCTCTGATGGTCGCTATGTTGCGGTCTTTGCAGGCTCAAGGGGCCGATAAAATCATGGTTGCCCCCATGATGAAACTCATGAAAGGGCCGTGGTCGGCTTTTTTCGTATTGGCGACCACCATGTACATTGCGGCGGCATTTTTTTGGCCGACGCCGGCAGTGGCACTTGTGGGCACGGTGCTCATTCCGGTCGCGATGCGTGTTGGACTTCCCGCGATCGCAGCGGCTGTCTCGGTGAATCTTGCCGGGCACGGAATGGCGCTGTCGGCCGACCCGATCATACAGGGCGCAACCCGTCTGACAGCCGGGGCTGCGGGCATCGACCCGGGTGAATTGCTTCCGTATACCTTGCTTTTTTCGCTGGTAACAGGCGGCATCGCGATCAGTCTGGCCTGTATGACTATCCGCAGGGATATGCGCCGCGGAATTCTGGTTGCGCCCACAGACGATGAAATTGATCAGCTGATTTCGACCGTGTCCGGTCAGGCTGGCGGGATGTCAAAGGCAGAAAACTCAACTCGACATGCTCATGTTTTCGCGGTCGCCGTGCCTGTTATATTGATCGGTATTGCATTGCTCATGATCTACAGAGCCCTGTTTGATCCGGCTGAGGCTATTCTTGGCGACTCTGCATCGGCTTTGCTGGGCGGCACCGCAACGATTATTTTGGTGCTATCCACATTCGCCGCGCAGGGCATGCGCGCCTTGGATGGCATCGTAGATCATACTCGTGATGGTTTTTACTTCGCCGTTAAGATATTCGCCCCAATTATTCCGATCGCCGGGTTCTTCTTTCTGGGCAACCCCGATCATGCCGCAACGGTATTGGGTGAGGGTACGCCAGGCTTCCTGTTTGATATTGGACATGTCGTGGGTAGTCATGCCGATGGCAATGTCGTCATCCTGGGTTTCGGTGTGACCCTGGTCGGAATGTTAGCGGGTCTGGACGGATCGGGATTTTCCGGGCTGCCACTGATCGGTTCATTATCCGCGGCGTTAGCCCTCGGTGCCGGCGTAAAAATTCCTGTACTTGCCGCGCTTGGGCAGGTGGTAACCATATTCACCGGAGGGGGTACGCTGGTTGCGTGGGCTTTTGGGGCTTGCGCGGATGCCGGTATGTCCGGGATAGCGCCCGCTAGTTTGATTCGACGAAATGTTATGCCGGTTTTCTGCGGGCTGTTCGTCGTAACTGTTCTCGCCATATCCTTGCTGTGAGCGACTAACCTGAATATTTTCCTGTATTGAATATTCTCGTTTGACCGGCTCCTGCGCATGGTGCCTGCCAGCACCGGCCTGAAACAGGGCGGTGGAGGGCACCAGAACATGGCAATACTGAACCGTCCGGTATCGATTGATACAAAATTCGCCCGATCTGCTATAGCCGGTTTTGTATGGACAACTCAAGTAAACAACGGTGTGATTGGGGAGACGATCAAATACTCTTTCAACCGCCTTTGAGGTGAATGCCATGCATTGGTTCGAAAACCGTAGTCTGTTCTTGTCGACGCTGTTGCCGCTCGTTATTGGACTGCCGCTGATGAGCGAACCAAGCGCGGCCCAGGCTGTTAGTGACGAAGAGACTGTTGACGAGATAATTATCACGGGTTCACGCCGACGTGCGACATCGCCCTCGGATGTACCATCCCCGGTCACGATCATTCAGG